>DTZQ01000460.1 GCA_012961305.1 Armatimonadota bacterium
GGTAGAAAGGCTTTTCGCCTATTCTACTCAGGAGGCGTCCCGTGCTCAAGTTATCCATTTTCGCCAGAGTCCAGTTAGGAACCGGCAAGCCACCGCAGGAGGGCCCGCCGGGCGCGGTTGAAGGCCAACGGGGAGTTGGCAGTGACAATGGTCCGGTAGCAGTAGACCTCTCGCCTCCGCTCCCCTAAGCGCAGGGCAGCCTCCGGCCCCTCCGACACAGCCTGCCGCAGGGCTTTCTCTCCTCCGGGAGAGGGCCTCTCCTTAAGGAGCCGCTTCGCCTCCCACAGCAGACACGCATCCCGATACCCGTCCCGCAAGCCCAAGAAGGTCGGCCCGAAACGCACCTGGTTCGCCTCCCTCTCGTACCAGACCACCTTCTCCGTCGGCTGCCAGGATTGAAAGGCCCACCAGCCGTAGCCGTCCACCTCCAGTGCTGCGGCCAGCAAGGGGTACACCGCCGCCTCCTCGTAGGGTGTGCGGAAGGGCTTGCTGCGGCCCCCGTAGAACCAGACCTCGTCGGTCGGGTCAATGGCCGCCAATGCCTTCCCCTGTGGGTCGGGCACGCGCCGCGTGTAAACGACTTCGTAGCGGTGCCGGCCGCGGTTCGGGTTGCTCCCATCGCTGGCTGCCAAATAGAGCGTCTGGCTGAGGGGGAAGTAAACGCCTCGCTCCCTGTTGCCCCAGGGACTGCCGCCTCGCTCTCGCAGCGGCTTCCCGTCTTCCAACACCTGCAACCGCTCCACTTCTTCGCGGGCTTCGGGAATCGCCACCCCGAACAGAGGCTGGGCCCAGGTGTCCCGTGCCCCGCCGTTGCGATAGGCTCCCCATCGTCCCTTCAATTCCACCCGCCGCTGCTCCCGGCGATAGCGGGTGCGCAGCAACCGCCAGAAGTCCTCCTTGAGCCCCAAGGAGAGTTGCCACTCGTCGCAATAAGGGTTCATTCGGTTGATGTATTCCGCCGTGCGGGGAATGAGACCAGTGATGGTCGTAAAGGGCCGCCAACCCGCCCGCTGGGCCACCCGTGCGGAGCGGATGTAGGCCGGAATGTGCTCCGGCGAAATTTCGTCGCTGATTTTGCAGAAGAAGCCAGCGAACCCATGCTTTGCAAAGTAACGCCGTAACTCCCGCAGCATCCACTCCCACACCACTTCCTCCTCCGGCGAGCCCGGCTGGGCCCGGCCCTTGCCCACCGCCGGGTCTAACAGCCGCCAGGAGGTCGCGCTCGCACCCATAAAGGGCAGATGGGTCTCCACCCGCGTCACGCCATAGTTCTTGGCCACCTCCAACCAGGGGTCGAAGTGGCGGAAGTCCAGCGGCGGCAGGTCGTTCAGGGGCAGGCGTTCCGGCGAGGTGCGGGCCACCTGGGTGAGAACTTCGCCCCTGTCGGCGATTTTGACCTGTGGGAGCACAGCCGCCCAGTGCACCGTCCAGTCCAGCACATCGCCGCCTATGGCTGCGTAGGCCGCATAGAGGGCGTCCAATTGACGCACGCTCTCCGGAGTGGCTTCGTAGCCGCCGGCGAAGGTGCCGATGGTCCCGTAGCCGCGCACGTGGAAGGGCCGCAGCCTCGCCCCGGCAACTGGGCTGGGGAGACGCACATCCCACACCGTCACCCGCAGTGGCACCTCCCCCTGTGCCCCTCCCAAGCGTAGCCGTAGCCTCCCCTCGTGTCGGCCCGGTGGGAGGCCTGACGAGCGCACCAGCAGCCAGAGGTGATACTCCGCCCCTGCGGTTAGGGTGTACCGACGGTCTGCCGTCAGCGGCTCCAGAGCCGCGAAGGTGTCCCCACTCACCTCCCAGCGCGGCTCGACCTGTCCCGCCAAGGCTCCGTTGACGCTCGCCTCCACCGACACCTCCGACCATTCCCGCAGCGTGTTGATGCCCAGGTAAATTGCCCGCTCCTCCTCTCGGGGCAGGTCTAACTCCAGCGGCAGGGGCAGCCGCTGTTTACCCGGGGGTCGTCCGATGGACAGCCAGAAGCCGCGCTCCCGCTCCGCAGGGGTCACAGCGAACTGGGTCGCCTCATCCACCCAGCCGGGCACGGGGGAAAACCTCAGGGAACGCAAACGCGGGAGTCGTTCCTGAGCCAACTTCGCCCAGTCCGGCCGGCCACGCACTAAGAGCAGGGCCAGCGAGGCCTCCATTTCCCGCCCGGCGGGGGTTTCGGGGTAGAGCCACTCGAAGGTGGGAAACTCGCGGCTGCCCTGCCAGAAATAGAACTTCTCCACTCCCGGCACAATGGTCAACAGGCCCGTCTCCGTCCGCTGGCTCAGCAGCGCGGCCCAGGGAGCGCGCAGGTCGGAGAAATAGCCGTGGAGGAAGGGCTTTCCGATGATGGGTTCCCCAGCGAGGGGCAGCCAGTAACGATGGGCCTCCGTGAGCGGCGGGCCGTCGGGCACGAAGAAGTTGCGCACCCAAAGGCGATAGGGCCGCTGGGTAGCGTTGCGGAACTGATAGTGTACCCGTAGCGCGGCCTGCCCGCGCTCCAGGGTCACCGTCTTGACCAAGCCCAGCCCCGAAGGGTGACGAACCTCCAGCCGCACCACGCCCACCTCCGGCCCCGACTGCATGACCGCCACATCGTAGCGGGCACTGGTGAAGAACAGCCGGTCGTCCAGCGCACCGCCTATCTCCTGTGGCCCCTTCCACAGGGCAATCAAGTCCTGGCCCGTGTCCTGGGGCACGAGCCGGCTCACGCGCCCCCCACCCACAGGGGAAATTTCGACCTGCAGGGCAGCGTTTTGGAGCACGACCCGGTCGCGTTCCTGCTGCACCGTGACCTGCGCGTTCACAGCGGCGACGAGGCCGAACAAGGCCCCGCCACCCAGAACAATTAGCCACCTACGGAACACGAATAATCACCCCCGCTTTACGCTTCAGGCCTTACCACCCCTATATTTGTGATTTTCGCACTCCAAAATAGACACCGTTTACAACTCACCCCCTCACCCTTTCGCCGGCGGGGTCATGAATCCTCCTTCGGCAGCGCACCTAAGACCTTCAACACGGCCCAGTTATGCGGATTATTGAAATGGTGGTGAATTGAGACGGGGGACGGGAGACCGGAGACCGGTCTGAGGATGACGGGAGACCGGA
>DTZQ01000461.1 GCA_012961305.1 Armatimonadota bacterium
GGGCGTTCTACATCAATCCGGAAATCATCCATTACAATTTGCTTTACTTCGAGTTGGCGGCGAAGTTGTCTTGGAACCCACGGGGGGTGAACTTGGCCGACTTCCTGCGGCACTACGCCCTTTGCCGCTACGGGGAGGAAGCAGCCGAGAACATGCTCGCTTGCCTGCAACGGCTGGCCCAGAGCGTCTATGCGACCTCCAGCCGGGCCACGGAGCCGTACTACCAGCATCGTCTTACCCGCTTGGCGCAGGAGCCAGCCAAGTACGCCCACTTGGAGGCCCTGCGGGAGGCCCTGACTTTTGCCCTGCGCGAGCGGGAGCGACTGCAGGACAACCCGCTGTATGCCCACGACTTGGTGGACATCCTGCGGCAGTACTTAGCCGAGTTGTCCAACTACCACCTCCAGCAGTTGTACCGAGCCTTTGTGGAGGGCAACCGGGGGGCTTTCGAACGGGAGGCGACGGCAGTGGGGCAACTGCTGGACGGGCTGGAGAAAATCCTCTCCACCCGCGAGGACTATTGCATCCGGCCCCTCGTGGAGAAGGCCCGACGGCTGACCGGCGACCCGAACGTGGAGCGGGCGGTGAAGGATGGAATGTTCACTTTCGCCGGAACGCCCTGGCTGCGCGACTACCAGAGCAAGGACATGTTCGAGTTGGTGAAATTCTACTATCGGCCGCGGGTGGAGGCTTTCATCGCCGCCCTGCGGAAGGCCCTCAAACCCCTCCAAGGGCTGCCTACTACCCCCAACTTGCTGCACAACGGCGGCTTCGAGGAGGGGGAAGAGAACCAGCCGGCCCAATGGCAGACGTTCTTCGTGTACCGGGGAGGCACGGCCTCGCGCACCGCTGAGGAGGCCTATCGCGGGCAGTACAGCGGGCGACTGCACATCCCAGAGGAGGGCGGCTACGCCAACTTGCAGCAGGACTTGGAGGCTGGCCCGGGCGAAGCCTACTTCTTCCGGGCTTACCTCAAAGTGGCCGGCTCCTGCCGAGCCCATCTGCATGTGGATTTCATGCACGGCGAGGGGCAATGGCCCCAGTCGGTTTTCGCTCAGGAGACGGTGGGCCTGGTGGTACAGGGACCCAGCGACTGGAGTCCGGTGCAGGGCTGGTTCGTTACTCCGGAACGGACGGCCCGAATGAGGCTTTACTGTCGCGCGGGGGGTCAGGGGACGGCTTGGTTTGACGAGGTATCTCTGCAAAAGGTGTCCCTGGCAGAGGCCCCAGTGCTGCGCCCGGAGGAGTTGGCCGCGGCCTACGACGCCATCGAGCAGCGGTGGTTGGAAGAGCCCCTACCCACAGCGGAGCGGTATCCGGGGACTTCAGTGGAGGCCGTAGCAGAGGTTTGGGGGCAGGTGCAGGCCCTTGTAGGGCAATAGTGGCCTCGTCCGGACCCAAAATCTGGGAGGGGGTGAGGCGGCGTTGCTCCCGGAAATTCCTTTCCCCGTCCAAGACCCTTTCACACGGCCAAAGGCGAGAATCGGTCTGGCAATATTTGCTGCAATGTGGTATATTTGAGTTCCTTGGGCACCGAAGGTAATACCAGCCGGCGAGAGAAACTGCCCGGCTGCCGAATCTGAACCGATAGGAGGTAGTGGATGTCAACGAAAATGGTCAACGGGGTGTGGGTAAAGGGGACCCTCCCTGAGGGTGTAGAGGTGCAGAGGTGCGACGTTTACCTGGATGAGCGCGGCTGGCTAATCGAATGGTTGGACGAGAACAAAGGGGGGCCCCTCAACATCCGCTCGGTGTACACGAGCGTGGCTTATCCGGGGCAGGTAAGGGGAGCACATTACCACCTCTCCCGCACAGAGTACTGGATGGTCATCGGCGGGGAGGCGGAAGTTGCCCTGGTGGATGCTCGCCCGGGTTCTCAGGGACAGCAGTGTACGTTGTGCATGGGGGATGTAAATCCAGTTAGGCTGACCATTCCCCCCGGCGTGGCCCATCAGTTCCGGGCCCTGGGAACGCGGGAGGCCCGTTTGCTCTGTTGTGCCACCGAGACTTACAATCCGGCAGACAACGTTCCCTACGATTTTTAACCCCAGTTGCCTTGAAAGAAATTGTAGCCGCACCCTTTACGGGTGCGCACAGCGGCGCAGGCTACAAAACCTGGCATTTGATTGGGTAGTTGGTATAGTAAGGAGGGTCAGATGCGCATAGGAGCCATCGGTACGGGATAGGTGGGCCTGGTGAGGGCTACTTGTTTTGCTGATTTGGGGCATTACTCCAAGTTCGCTGGCCAGCAGGATAAGTTGCACCGATTGGTCAATTCTATGCCTATCTCGTTTAATCCGGCCAAGCACCTTCGGCCATCGTCTCTTACCTTTCTAAATTCGTGCTGACGGCGGTATTATATCCCAAATCCGTCAGTCTGTCAATTGTTGAGGATGCAGGATGCCCCCCCCTCCATCCCCC
>DTZQ01000462.1 GCA_012961305.1 Armatimonadota bacterium
CAGAGCTATCTCAAAACAATCCCTAAGGTCGTCACAGGCTACCACCAGTACGTGGCCTGGTCCCGTCGAGTCAATGGTGACAGAGCGTTGGGGATGGCTCTTGCGCCGCCATCCCCCAGGCGGTGCGGGTTCAAAATACTGACTCTTGACCATTACCTCACTTCTGCCGGGGTGATGGTGGGCGGGGAGCCAATCAGCACCTGTTGGGCCAACTCGCTTAGCGGCATCCCCGAAGAAAACTCGCGGGTCAGCAACCCCTCCACCCTGGTTTGCAGGCTGCACCCGGCCAGACCACACAGGTAGGGGGGGAAAGGAATGAGATAGCGCGCTTCGGAGGGTGGGTGAATGACTCTCTCCCGGAGCGGGTCTCCCTCATCCAAACTGCTCCATCTCTCAAAGGCCGAGTAATCCTGGAAGTCCTTATCGTCATGAGGGTCGGAAAACTTCACGATGAGGTGGTACAGGCGTGCGCTCTGCGGGGCGAAGATAAACGCCCCGGCCATCAGCAACGCGCTCATGCTCTTACGGCCCCCGGCCAAACTGATGAGCAGTTCGTCCCCGGACTGGCTAAGTTCTTGCACCTTCCTGCAGGCCATTTTCCAGAAGCGAAAATTGCTGCTCTGGTCAGTCAGGTCACCGTCGCGGGTGGTGCAGACCTCTATCGGGATAGGTGTTCCCTTAAGTTGGGCGTAGTAGCCGTTGGGGTCAAACTGGGCACGAAGCCAGTTGAGGATATCATCAGTTTCGCTCCGGTTGACGCACAGCAGCACCACCTGGTCTACGTAGTCCTCCGGCATGGGCCTGTTGTGACCGTGGCCGGTGGCACTTTCGTCCGCCAGGGCGTCGACCATCGTAGTAATGACTCCGTGGGCCTCGCCCAAGGTTGCCAGTAGTATCTTGGCCATAGTGCTTCACCTCCCAAAGCATCAGCGCATAAGTTCGCGCCACTTGGTCCGGCCTGCCTTCTGCCCCCGGGTACGGAGGCTGTTCCCCGCAAGCGCGGAACGGGGTGGTGGTCAAGTCAGGCACCGGTGCATTAGGGGGGATTTTCCATAGGGTCCCACTGACAGTTGTAATCGGCCAGCGAAGTGCGGTAGTGGGCCCCACCGCAGGTTCTGTCGTCCTGGAACCACTGATAGGTCGGATACAGGTGCCGTCGCTGGGGGGTGGAGTGATACCCCCCCGCAGGTTCTCGGTCCCGGCCCCAGATGCGCCGTAGGGCTTCCAACTGCGGTTGCAGGTCGGAACGGTTCGAAATCTCGTGGGCCAGTTCTTGAGCCTTCTGATGGGCGTCCTCTCCCTGCAAATCCACGACCTCGACTGGACCCTCGAAGGAGAGAAACCGCTCCCGCTGCGAACGCGGGGGCATCAGCCGCAGGCAAGTGACCTGGATTTTGCAGGTCCCGAAGCCCAAGGGTTTCCCGTAACCGATTTTGTGCCACATGGACTCTTCCAGCACCAGGGCATAGAACAAGAAGGGCAAGTCCTCCTTGGTCACATTGGCAAAATGCACGGTGAACTGGAAGGTCTGGCCGGGGACTACCGCTTGGATTTTATCTTGCCGCCTCGGCGGAGGTGTGCGACGGCGGAGGTTACGATTCCCGGTGACGCCCAGGCGAGCATCTACCCTTTGCAGTTCCCCTAGGTTGACCACCTTTCCGTGCAGGTAGAACTTGCGTCCTATGAACTGCCGGAAATTGGGGGGCGTACAGTAGAAGGGACAATGCACCCCGGGCCGGCGCATTTGCTGCTGAATGCATTCCACCTGCTCCCAGTTTTGGGGTTCCCGCAACAAAGCGTCACTGAAGCGAACATTGCCCTGATACCCTTCCCCGCCCTCGGTCAGCAAGCCAAACAGCCGACAGGCCAGGCAGGCTTGTTGGAGAGAGCGACAGGGCTTTCTCAGGTTGGGGTTGGGAATGCGACTTCGCTCCCTTTCGTCACACAGCAGGACACAGCAGGGGCCGATGGCCTCCACCACGCTGC
>DTZQ01000463.1 GCA_012961305.1 Armatimonadota bacterium
GGGAGTCAGACTTGCCACGGCAAGCATCCCTCGATGAAGCGAGAATCTCCCCCGATTCATCGGGGAGAGTGTCAAGAGGAAAATGATGAAGCAATCGTATCACGGTTTGATGAGTTTGGGCCTGGTACATCCCATGGCCTTCCCAGAGACGATGCAAGGGAAAGGGCCGGTGGTGGAAACGGTGGCCCGCCTGGTCAACGATGAGTTCTTCGGAGCCATTGAAATCACCAGCATTCCCAATCCTGAGGTGCGCGGGCAAGTTGCCTCGCTGCTGCAGCAGAGTGGAATGGACGTGATTTTCGCCGCTCAGCCGCAGTTGCTAATGGCCAAACTGGATTTGAACGCGCTGGAAGCAGGCCCGCGGGAGCCGGCGATGGCCCGCATGAAGGAGTGCGTGGACGAGGCCTATGAAGTGGGGGCGCGGATTATGGCCCTTATGAGTGGCCCCGACCCCGGAGAGGCCCAGCGGGAGGCAGCCAAAGAGGTTCTGGTTGCGGCCTTAAAGGAGATTTGCCTCTACGCCCAGGAACGGGCCACCGATTACGTAATGTCCATCTCCCTGGAGAACTTCGACCGCGAGGTGGACAAGAAGAGCCTCATCGGGCCCACGGCGGAAGCGGTGGAAATAGCCAAGCAGGTGCGGGAGGAATGTCAAAACTTCGGCCTGTTGGTGGACCTCAGCCACCTGCCCCTGCTGCAGGAGGACGCAGCCGAAACCCTGAGTACCGCCGCCGATTACCTCATCCAAATCCACGTGGGCAACTGCGTCCTACGGCAGCCTGACCATCCGGCCTACGGCGACCAGCATCCGCGCTTCGGCATTCCCGGCGGGGAGAACGAGGTAGAGGAACTCCGCTACTTCTTGGAGACGCTCATCTACACGGGCTACTTCCAGCAGGTTTTGCCCACCCGGATGCCCGTGGTCAGTTTCGAGGTCAAGCCCCTGCCGGGGGAAAGTTCCGAGGCGGTCATTGCCAACGCCAAGCGGACGTTCCTGCGGGCCTGGGCCCAAATTGGGGAGGGATGACGCCTTCAACCGTCCTCCTGGTCTAACAGCAGGGCCTCCTCTTCGGTCACTTCCTCCGTCAGCCGACGCTGCTGTCGGGCTTCGAACTCCTCCAGCAGCATGTCGGCCAACTCATCTTCGTCTGGGGCTTGCCCGGCCAGGCGGCGGTGAGCCACTATGGCCTCCGCCTCGGCCGCCGCCACTCGGGAGATGAAGGCCCTTTCCATTCCCGCTAAAAGTTGCACCGTCCCATTCACCCGTCCGAGGACGGAGGCAGCGAGGTCGGCCAGGTCCTCCCGCAGGCGGGCGTATTCCATGCGCTCCAGCCATCCCCGAGCCCGGCCGATTTCCTCCTCAACCTGGCGGAGGGTAGCATCACGCTGGCGGAGCACCTCCTGATAGGTCTCCTCCGCCTCGCGCAACCGGGATTGAGTGCTCTGGCACGCCTCCTCGGTCCGTTTAAGGTCAAGCACCGCCCGCCGGGCGGCATCCCGCTCGCCTGCGTCCAAGTGTTTCTGTACCTGTTCCCGCAGGTGAGCAACCTGTTGCTCCTGATGGCGCAACTGCTGCTGCAACTGGCTGATGCGCTCCGCCATTCGAGCCAGACCTTTGTTCACCTGGGCGACCGGACGATGCACCCGTCGTTCCATGGCCCCTATCCGCCGCTCCATGCGCCAGCGCCAGAACGCATCCATTGCCCGCCGAAACCAACGTCTCATGGTTTGTCTCCCTTCACGGCCCCGGCTCGGTCCAGAGATAGGTGGTCACACAGGAGTTCCTCATGTTCATCCATTAACGCTCGTGCGGCTTCCATAATGTTTCTTCTCCTTGCTTCCGCCATCCTTTTCCCCCGTTAAACCCTTTGCCCTGGCCACCGCTCCCTTAAGGCTGCCATCCCGGGGTGGTCCGGCGGTGGCTACTCCTCGGCCGGACTCACCTCCGTCCCCCGACCCACCGGCGCGCCCGCAGGCGTTACCTCTTTCCCTGTCCCCACCGGGGCCGGGGCCGGCACCACCTCCTTGCGACGCGTCGCCTCCTCAATGGCGGCGATGGCCTTTAGACAGGCCGCGTGCACCCCGGAATCTGGGTCTCCAC
>DTZQ01000464.1 GCA_012961305.1 Armatimonadota bacterium
CCAACCGGGTACAGGTGAAGGTCACCCAGGAGGACATCACCGCCCTGCGGGCCGGCGTCCGTCAGGCCGAGGCCGCCCTGACCCTGGCCCAGACCGCCCTCCAGGATACCCTAATCACCGCCCCCCTGCCCGGCAAAGTGGCCCATTGCGAGGTGGAGGTGGGGGAAGTAATTGCTCCGGGCATCCCCCTGTTGCACCTGGTCAACGACGAGGTGGTCTTTTTCAAGGCCTTAGTGCCGGAGAAGGATGTGTCGGACATTCGACTGGGCCAAACGGTGGAAGTCACGGTGGACGCCTTGCCCGGCGAAACCTTCTCGGGCGCTGTGGTGGAACTGCTACCCACCGGCGACCTGCGCAGCCGTACTTTCCTGGCCAAAATCAGTTTGGACAACCCAGCCGGCCGCCTGCGAGAGGGCATGTTTGCCCGAGGCAGTATCATCGTAGAGCGACGCCTGGGGGCAGTGTTAGTGCCGGTGGATGCAGTTCTGCGGCGCGGCGAACAAGACACCGTGGCGGTGGCAGTTAACGGCCAGGCCACAATTCGCCCCGTTTCTCTGGGCCTGAGCCGGGACGGATGGATAGAAATCACGGCTGGAATAGAGCCGGGCGAGGCGGTCATCGTCGAAGGTTCCTCCCAAGTCGAGGAGGGCACTCCCATCCGCATCCTCAGGGGAACCGGGGTTGATGTTTGAATTTGGACTCAGGGGCTTCAGCCCCGTTGACTCAAAGGACGGCACCTCTTGCATCGGGTATCGTGCATCCTGCATCGGGGTAGAAGGCGCTGGACAACAATGCTTGCAATTTTATCCCAAATGTGGTATCATGTAGGGCAGGATGACGGAGCGGGAAGTAGTAACCGAATTGGCTCGGCGGGTGCGGGCCCTGGTGCGGCCTCAGTTGGGCCAGGGACGCCAGCAGGTGGGAATAGGGGCCAGTGGAGATGCGGCTTTTGCCCTGGACCTGGTGGCCGAGGAGGCGGTGGAGAATTTTCTGCGCGAGCAGGGCCTGAGTGTGGCTTACTACTCGGAGGACCGGGGCCTGGTGGGCGACCCGGCGGCGGAGCGTTTGCTCATTTTGGACCCCATTGACGGTTCGCGTCCGGCCAAGGCGGGCTTTGAGACCTGTTGCGTCTCAGTGGCCCTGGCGCGCAACCGGCCCAGGGCAACCATGGCCGAGGTGACCCATGCCTGTGTGGCTGACCTCAAGGGCAATGCCTTATTTTACGCTGAGCGCGGCGGTGGGGTACTCATCGAGGGCGACCCCCTGGGCCTGGCAGAGCAGCCGGCAGAACCGGTGCAGCCTTGCCTTTCGACGGTCAGGGACCCCTACCCTTTGGCGGTGAGCGTCGAACTGGCGGGCCGGCCCGTGCGTTGGGTGGCAGAGGTGCTGAGTGAAGTGCTTGATGGTTCCTCCCTGCCGGGAGGAGTGTTCGCCTTTGCCAGCAGCACTTATTCCCTCACCCGTGTGGTAACCGGCCAGTTGGATGCTTTCCTGGACGTAGGCCATCGGATTTACCAAGAGATACCTGCCTCTCGCCCGGATTTCCTCCGGGCTGGGCAGGGCCATCTCATTGCCCTGTTTCCCTACGACTTAGCGGCGGCGGTGCTCATTGCCCAGGAGGCCGGGGCTGTGGTCACCGATGCCTATGGACAGCCCTTCACAGACGTGCTCCTCACCGATGTTTCCCTGGCCAATGCCCGTTCCTGTATCGCGGCGGCCAATGCGGAATTGCACCAGCGTCTTCTGGAAATCGTCAACGCCAATATTGCGCGGTTGCGCGGGGCGTGAGGCGTAACTTGCATATCGAGGTGATGGCCAAAGAAAGGAGGTTAAGGCGTGAGCCAACGGATTTTTCGCCTGGAAGCCGGGCCGCATGAGCGGCGCAATTGCCCGGTCAGCGTGGAGTTGGAAGTGCCGGCCGGGCAAGCGGTACGGCGTTTGTGGGAAGTGGAGCGCGAACGGGAGGTAGGGTTTCAAATCTCTCCCCGGCCGACGGGACGAGTACGGGTGACCTGGGTTCTCGACCGTTTAGACCAGGGACAGTCGCGGCGCTATGGCCTGGAACTGGGCGCCGGAGAGCCCCCGACCTTTGGCGGGGGGGTGCAGTTGAGGGACAACGGCGAGCAGGTGGAGATAACCCTGAACGACACGCTTTTGACCTGCTACCACTACGCACCGACCTACGCTCGCCCGTTCTTCTGGCCGCTCATAGGCCCCTACGGGGCACCTATCACCCGCGCCTACCCCATGCAGGAACTGCCGGAGGAGAAACACGACCATCCCCATCATCGCTCCCTGTGGGTGGCCCACGGCGACGTGAACGGCGTGGACAACTGGAGCGAGGGTGAGGGGCATGGTCGTACGGTGCATCGCGGGTTCGCCGTGCTGGAGAGCGGGCCCGTTTATGGCCGTTTTGTGGCCGACAACGACTGGGTAAGCGCTGCAGGGGAGAAGGTGGTCTCCGAGCGGCGGGAGGTGACGGTGTACAACCTGCCCGCCGCGGGCCGCCTGTTGGATTTTGACCTCACCTTTACTGCCACTGAGGGCGATGTGCGCTTCGGAGACACCAAAGAGGGAGGCATCCTCTCCGTCCGGGTGGCGACTTCGATGGACGTGCCCCAGGGCCGAATCACCAGCGCCTACGGGGGGATTGACGAACCGGAGACCTGGGGCAAGCGGGCCCACTGGTGCGACTACTCCGGGCCGGTGGAGGGCAACTGGGTGGGCATTGCGGTGTTTGACCACCCCACCAGTTTCCGCTACCCGACCTACTGGCACGTGCGCAACTACGGCCTGATGACGGCCAATCCTTTCGGCCTTTCCTACTTCTCCGGCGACCCGACGGTGGACGGCAGTCACGTGCTACCCGCTGGGGAGAGACTTCACTTCGCCTATCGCCTCTATTTGCACAGCGGCGATGCGATGGAGGGCCGGGTGGCCCAGAAGTACCATGACTACCTTGCGCCCCCGCGAATAACTTGGGAAGGGGAGTGAGCGCCATGCGCATTTTAGTAACGGGAGGGGCGGGATTTTTGGGTTCACACCTGTGCGAGCGGCTGCTCCAAGAGGGGCACGAAGTTATTTGCATGGACAGCCTCATCACGGGTACGAAGGAGAACATTGCCCACCTGCTGGGCCAGGACCGGTTCGAGTACATGCAGCATGACGTAACGAAGTACATTGCGGTAGAGGGGGATTTGGATTTCGTGCTCCACTTTGCCAGCCC
>DTZQ01000465.1 GCA_012961305.1 Armatimonadota bacterium
CGGTGCGGATGCGCAGGCGATAGTCGAAATCGCCCTCGCCGATGCGCTGGGCCCCGGCCCGCAATTTGCGAATGGGCGCGGACAGACGGGCAGCCACCAGCCAGGCGACTAACAAGGCCAGCAGCAGGGATAAAACGACCTCCGTCGCCCATAGGTGGTGAGTTCGCGCTGCCAACAGACGGGTGCTTTGTTCCAAGGCCCGCAGGACGGGGGCAAAAAAGGAGCGGGGCGTCCCCACGGCCAAGGCGCCGATGATTTTTCCCTGCCCATCGCGCAAAGGCTGGTACGCAGTCAGAAGTTCCTCCCCCCAGGGAAGCAACAGGTCTCCCTGCCAATTTTGCCCGTTTTCCAACACGGCCTGCACCACTGGTGGGGGCATAACCGTCCCCACGGCCCGGCGACCATTGGGCAAAGTGCGACTGGTAGCAATGCACAGCGGCCCCAAGTACACCGCGGCATGGCTGTTGAGAACTACGCTGTGGTATCGGTCTACCAAATGTTGGGTGTGGTTAAGCACTTCTCCCGCCCAAACCACAGCCACGGCCTTTCCCCTTTCGTCCCGAACGGGCAGGACGGAGAAGTACATCAGAACCTCGGTGAGGGACGGTTTGGCAACAGCGTTGCGCCGCGGTCTGGCCGGCGAACGTACCTGCTTCACCAGGGAATCACCGGGGCGGGTCACTCCGGGCAGGGCAGTAAAGGGAAGCACCCGCTCGAAACGCAGTACTTCCGCGGGCAGACAGCCCAGGGCGGCCGTGGCCTGGCCTTGCCGGGCACGTTCCCACAGCGGCTCCAGAGTGGGAGCTGCGGCAAGCACCGAGTCACCATAGCGTTGGGGATTGGTGGCCCTGATTAACACCCGTCCTTCCAAATCAGTCACCGTCAGGAGGCTCAACCTTAAATACTGCTGCACCTGCTGCAAACGTCGGACCCTGGCGCGGCGGGCCAGTTCCCCAGCCACGATTTGGGCCGCGAATTCGCCCGGGGGAATCTGGGCTAACAGGGCTTCCAAACTGCTATGCACCCGCTCCCGCTGCCGTTCCAGAATGCTGGCCAGAATGGCCAAATCTTTCTGTACCTTTTTCTGGGCCTGAGCCTCGGTTTGCAACAGGGAGAAGCGTAGTTGCTGCTGGAGGCTGAGCGACAGAATACCCGAAAAGGCCACGGCACTTATCAGAGAGAAAAAGAGCAACGTGACCATGAAAATCAGCGTCAGTTTGGCTCGAATGGTCCACCGGGGACCTGGTGCAGCCATATCTTTGCCTCCCCTTCGGGATCGGAACCTCACCGTCCTTGTTCCCTACGCCGATTCCTCCGGCTCTCTTTCCCCTTCCCGCGGCTGCCAACCACAGGGGCCCGAACAACAGGTGGGAATGCCCAACCAGGGAAGCACATAGCGCATGAGCACCCACCACCCTAACACTATGCCTAAAACAATCAGAAATTTGGTCATGGTTATATCCTCCCTATTCCGAACCTATTTCTCTGTCCGAAAGTTCCTCCAGTTATCCACTCAGACCACCATTTTTCGCCGCAGAGGGAATTATGCCCATCCGCTTTGCGCCTCGGCGGTGCAGGACAAATTAGATGGGTACTATGGTCCGCTTCACCCCGCTGTGTCCGTTCTCATACCTGAGGCGTAAGGGTCAAATCTGTTTCGCCTATGGTCAAAGTCTCTATCATAATCTACACCTTCTACAACCATTATACCATGTTCACCGCCCTTTCGTCAATTTCGGGATAAGTTATCGGGCCTCACGCCGTACCCATATTGGGGAAGACCAAGCCATGTTTTGGTCCCGCTGGCGCACGCGCACGTAGTAGTAACTCTCGCCAGGCAGAGGGGTGCGGTCCACAAAGAGAAACTCGTCCCTATTGCGGCCTGGATTGCGGGTGTAAATGATGCGGTTGTTGCGCACGATGACCACTTCCTCAATTTCCCCCGTGCCGAGGATTTTCACCCGTAATTGAGGTAGCCCTGTGACGGTAGTTTCCTCCCCCAGCAGGGCCTCTCCCAAACGGAAGTCCACCCTGATTTTGTCCGTGGCTGCGAAAGTACGTCGGGCGTGCAGGGCAGCGAAAATTCCCTCCCGTGAGACCTCCTGAGTGTACACCCCCGCATAAGAAACGTGGGTGGACATGTGGTCGGAACTGGCGATGACTCCTACTTTGACCCGGTGCTCATAGGCGTCCCACAGGGAGCCTTTGTTCCGGCCCGGGCTCAGTCCGCGCGGGCGCGGCGACTGGGCGTATTCATACGAACCCCGATGTCCCTGAAATAGTTCCACCACCGGCTCCAGCGGTCGGTTCTGGTAGCGCCAGTCGTGCCAGGGCCCGGAGAGTTGGTGGGGAATGGTCAAGACCTTCTTGCCCCGGAGCGTGGCCCACAGGCGCACTGTGTCGTTCGCCCCCTCGATTTCTACCGGGTCGTAAACCAATTCCAGACCGCGCTGAAGGTGGATGATGTTGCGATGGCCGAGGCCCTTGCCCATGCTGCGCTCGTAGCCGTAGAAGGGGATGAGCACGCCGGGCACGTGGTAGAGGTCAGCGCTCTTCTGGGTGCGCCACCAGTCGTAGCGGTTCTGATGGACGTGGTGGTTGGTCACCGCAACGAAGTCCAGTTGACCCGCATCCAGGGCGTAGCGGTACACGTCCAAGAGTGAGCCGTCCACGTTGGAGGAGCAGTCCGAGATGTCGGTGTGACGGTGAAAATCGCCCCAGACCAGTTGGTATCGCTCCCGGCCCCGCACCAGTTCTGGCCGTTCCGCCGGGCGCACCGCCTCAGGCAGCACCACAGGTGGCTTCTCTTCGACCTCCTGTACGGCCAAGGGCGAGGCCGGGGGAGGCAAACTCAGGCGGGCGACGAAAACCTCGTTGGTTTTCACCCCCTTGCCCGGATGGGCCTGCTTCCAATCGAAGTCCCGACCATCACCCGTCCAAGCCACCCACAGTGCTCCGTCCGGGGCAACGCAAGGGGCTACCCGCACGTCGTTCCGTCCCCCACTGTCCGGCAGGAGAAAGGACTCAGACCAGCCCTGACCGTCGTGATAGAGGGCTGCACTCCACCAGGTGCTGTTAAGGTGCACGTAGAACCCTGTATCGTTGAAGCGATAGAACAGCCAGAGCCGTCCGGCACCGTCCACGGCCAGCCGGGGCAACTCGAAATAGGTTCCGCCCCGATTGGTGTTGCGCACGAAGGGCACAAAGGGAGCAAAGGACAAAGCCTTCGCCAGGTCATCCACGGGTTCCCAGAGCCGTCCCTGAGTTAGACCGCGCAACCCTATCCGCCGGAAGGCGTGCACGGGGCCCAGGGTGCGGCGGGGGCCAAAGACAAAGCCTTTCTTTTCACTGTAGTCCTTGCCCCAATTGGGCCCTCCGATGTCCCAGGCAATCCACACCCGGTCCTCCCGGTCACAGGCCAGGGAGGCATGGGCCTCAAAACGGTCCGTTGCCGCCACGGGCCGTTCCTCTCCCAGCGGCTTTATCCCTCTGGCTCCGAAGGTGAAGGTTCGGCAGTAGACATCGTAACTCCCGTTCCGATAGGTGTCCCAGGCAACGTACACTCGGCCCTGGCGGTCTATGGTTAAAGCCGGTTCCCAATCGTTGGCCGGATGAGTGGTCACCGGCACGGCCTCCGACCAATTAGTACCCTCGCAGAAGCGGAGGAAAATGTCGCCATTGCCCGCCGGGAAGGACTGCCAGGCCAGCCAGAGCGTTCCGTCCGGCCCGGCAGTCAGCGCGGGGTGGATGTCCGGTGCAGGGTCGGTGGTCAACCGCGTTATTTCCGACCATGGTCCGTTCCCGCGGGAGCGGGCGTAGAGGTCCCAATTGCCGTCCACGTTGGCTGACCAGACCACCCACACCCGACCGGTGCCCGCTACTGCCACCTGCGGCTGG
This sequence comes from Armatimonadota bacterium, assembly GCA_012961305.1. Classification (GTDB taxonomy): domain Bacteria; phylum Armatimonadota; class UBA10988; order UBA10988; family DTZQ01; genus DTZQ01. The sequence goes on from DTZQ01000465.1 coordinate 3,898, forward strand.
TGATAATCGCCCGGCTGGGGTGTGACTGCTTCCACCTCCGACCAACGGGTGCCCTCGAAACAGCGGAGGCGCACCTCGTCGGCGTCTTCGCGGAAGGACAGCCACACTGCCCAAAGGCGACCCTGTCGGTCGGCGGCCAAGGCGGGGTAGTCGTCCTCCCGCTCTGGAGTGGTCAACTGAATCACGTTAGGCAAGCGTTGTCCGGTCACGTCGCCTTCCAGAAAAGTGCGCACCACACCCAGGGGCAAATCCCGCAGGGCCACCTGAAAATCGCCGTGGCTGGTGGACACTTTGATGACCGCGTTGGGCTCATCCGTGAGCCGCAGCAGAAAGCCGTCCGGCGAACGCTCCACCGCCTCCCCCACGAGTTTCTCCCCGGAACGGGTGGTGAACTTCCAAGAGCGGCTGGCCGCCTCCAATTCATCGCCCCTTAGGTCCTCTATGGACCAAGGGGTCAGTCCCAGAATCGCGCCTCCCTCGACCTCCACCCGACCTGTCCACTTCTTGGGTTCCCTCGTCCGCACGCCGAACTCAAACTTCACCACCGCCGGAGGAGCACCTTGGGCAACGGAACTGGTCGCCGTCACCTTAAGGATGGTTCCCCCCAGAAGAAGGCAGGGAAGTGCGCGGATAACTCGCATGATACTCTTCCTCCCTTACACCCACTATATACGGATTTAAGCAGTAATTGTTCGGTCATTAACGGTCAGCCTTCAGATTGGTTGTGAGTTGGGAGTAACCCGAAACTCGCAACCAATAACTCGTGGCCCGCGACTTCTGACTGCTGAACGCCCGCCCACAGGACAAACCGATGCTTCTGTAATCTACGACGAACGTCGCTCCGGGCGGGGGCTGGGTGCCGAAGTGGATTAAATCGGAAACCTCTGTACCCCACTCCACCCGCACCGTCCAGTCGTCCACGCGGGTGATGACCGGCTCCGGGCCGCTTGAACGGTAAGGATAGATGACCGCCAAGAAGTGGAACTGGGAGGCCGGGCGGCGGTTGCTAATCCACAAATTGTGAGCACACAGCGGCCCTTCTTTGCGCCACTTGCGGTAATCCTCGCCCGTGAACGGGTTCACCATCCCCTCCAGGCCCCGCCGGTCGTCCAAAAGCAATTGGTCTCGCTGAGCCAGGTGCACCAACTTGACCTGCACGTCGTTGACCGCGTAGTTCACGGTGAAGGTCCCAGGGTCAAACTGGAACGGCTCCTCCGGCAAAATGTGGTAGAGCCAGGTGAAAGTCGCCGGCTGGTCGGGGGAAGTTTCCAAATCGTCGAAGATGATGAAGTAACGGTTCCGCAGGAACAGCACGTGGCGCAGGAACCGCCGCAGGTAGCCCAGGGCTCGCTTTTGGTACACCTCTCCCAGCGGCAGGCCCCACCGGCGGTAGTTCCCCGGCTGGCGAGGGTAGGCCCGGGTGGCGTCGCCTGCGAAGTAAACGTAGCCCTCCCCCCGCTGGAAGGCCACCACCCGAGCGTAGGTCGGGTAAAGCGGAGCCCCAGAGGGCTGTGCTTGGCCCAATCCGTCCACCAGCAGCGTGGTGTGGCTCATAGTGTGGTAGGCATAGGCGTCCTTGTTCGCTGTGCTGCCCCCGCCGTGATTGATTTGCTGGCCGTAGGCGTGAATCTGGAAGGAGTTGTCGCTGTGAAAGGAATGGCTGTACCCGCCCCGGGGCCGGGCCTGAAAAACTATGCCCACGGCCTCCTTGAAAGCCGCCCGCGAACTGGGTGGATGGGAAGAAGCGGTCACCCAACCGGCGATGGGAAACACCTTCACCGAGTCTTCCTCCAGGGTCTCTTCCGGCTCCTCATAGTAATAAGGCAGCACGTACTCAATCCAGGGCCGCCAGGAGGCATACACCTTCCCGCCCGACTCGCGCCAGTTGCGCAGAAACCGCCCCTCGCCGGTGAGGAAAGCCAATTTGCGGAAGTTGGCCAGGCGATTGCCGCGGTAGTAGCCCTCCCTGGCCGAGCCGTTACCCCAGGGGCTGTGAGGCAGGCCCACCGGCGTCACTCGGCAGAAGAAATCGCCGATAGCCCGGTAGTAGGGGTTCCGGCCCAAGTGCGCCTCGGGCAGGGCCGTGTCGTAGTAGAGAGTGGCGTTCAGCAGCCACTTCATCTTGGAGTTGCCGTAGCCCGGCCCCTCATTCCAGGCCTCGTCGAAGCCGAAGCCATTGGTCACTCCGATGAGATAGTTGAGCATGAGGTCGAAACATTCTTTGCCTAAGGGACTGTGCTCATAGAGGGCCAAGCCCGCGGGAGCGGTGTCCATGGAACCCTCGAAGCCGTGGCTGGAGCATTGGGTAGAAAGGGAACTGCTGCGCACCACTCCCCTCCGCTTCCAGGCGAAGTTGTTGATGAAGTGGTCAATGCGCCACTCCAGCGAGTGGATGAAAATGCGCCGCTCCTCCTCGCTCAGCACTGGGTAGAGCCAGTCGAAGAGCAGGGCCAGGAACTCGGTAATTTGGGTGGAGTCCTCCGCGCTTTCGCCGCCGGCCCCCTCCGGTGAGGCCCGCCCGCCTTTAGGGTAGGAAGCCAAAGTCACCGCTCGCTCCTTCACCCCCGCGTACTTCGGGTCCTGATAGAGTTGCCAAGCGAAGGCCACCACCACCAATTTCTGGGCCAAGCGCAAGAAGGGCTCCGGCGCCGGTTCGCGGTCATGGGAGGGAAAGTTCCGCCACCACTCCGTTTGGAGAGCCGCGTCGGCTTGACGTCTCATCTCCTCGGCTGCGGCCCGACAGGCCGGATGGGTCTCTTTCAGCCGTCGGATGGCTGGCAGGTTTTCGCGGTTAAACAGGATGCGCGGATGCCCCCGGGCCGCCAGGTTCGGGTTGGCCAGGGCCGAGCGGTCCCACTCCCCTGCCTCTGGAGCCAGGGTGAAAGAGCGCACTTTGCTCCAGGTCTCCTGGGGCGTGCCCACATCGTAGCCCACCCGCCAGTACCATCGCTTAGCCCCGCGCAGCACCGGCAGGGTATTGTAGAAGTTGTAAGGGGTGGTGACGCTCACCACCGGCTCCCGAAGGTCGGGCTTGGCGGCTATTTGGAAGGTGAAGGTGTGGAGGCCGCCTTCCCAAGCGTGGGGAGCGTAACGCCAACTGAAACGCGGCGGGTTGAGGTGTACCACCTCGCCGTCGGCGGGCCGGAAGTTGACAAAGCGACTGTAATGGCTGCGCGGATTGTCTGGCAGCAGGGCATGGGCATCAATGTGCACTGGCGAAGCCTTTTCTTGTCCTCCCGCCAGCGCCGTCCCGCCTATCCCACACATTAGTCCACCAACCATCAAAAGTCCGATTTTCCCCAGGGCCGACACCTCCTTAAGCCTGCAAACCCGTGGCGGTCTTTCTATTTTTCTCCCCTTTCTCCCCTTTCCCTTCCTCCAATCCCCACTTGATTGTGGTTTGGGGCGTTGCGCAGTTGACTTTTTGGCCAATGGGTGGTAAACTGAGCTAAATAAGGAGACCTATCATGGGTGTTGATTACGTAATCAATTTCAACTGTGCTCCCAAGCGGGCTTTGGGGACCGAACAAATCCTCGGCCTGTTGAAGGACCGGGCCCGAGCCCGGGCCGTCCGGGAGTTCTATCGCCGCCAGACTGGGGAGGAAGCCCCAGACGACCTGACTTTCTTGTTTCGCTTGACTACCCCGGAGGGGGTCCAAGAAGTGCCCTTGACCCTGGCCGATTTAGAGGCCCGGACGGTCGTGTTAAACGAACACGAAACCGCCTGCCGGGGATGTCCAGCCAACCTGCGGCACCGACCCTTCGGCTGTTTCGGTTACCTCGACTATCCCCTTTCCCAAGCCGGAGAGGAGTGGCTAATGTCCTGTCTGCCAGACGATTGGGGGAGCGGGGAGGCCCAATTGTTGCGCACCTACTTGCAGGGCTTTCAGGTCACTGGTGCTTATGCCCAACGCCTGCGGGCCAGCGGGCAGATGTTCTTCGAAGCCCCGGCTCCCGTAGTGCGGGAGTGGGAAGGCAAGGAAGGCCCGGTAACCATCACCAGCGACCAGATTTTCGACGTGCTGTTTGGCCGCGAGGCTTTCCATCCCAGTTATGCCCTGGTGTTCTGTGTCATCTTCGGAGCCATGCAAGTGGGTTTGCCCCTGCCGGAAGACTTTGACCAAAGTCCTTACGAATTGGCCACCGTCATCACGGACGAGGAGGGTGGTCACTCCCTGGCCGCTTTCATCTGGAGCACCGAAGAGGAGGAGGAAGCCACCGTGGCGGGCTTGAAACAGTACTTTAAGGCGATGTGTTTGGCCTACTGCCTGAGTGTGGAACTGCTGGTGGGCTCTTGACAAGAGGCGGAAATTCGTCTATAATAAACAGTGGATACCATTCAAGCGCTCGGCAGCCGCCCAGGCGGTCTCTGTCTGGGCGGCGTCGTTTTATACCCGTGGTATCCAGTAGCGGCGGGCAATGTCCTGGGGTACAAAAGGAGTAATGTTGCCCCACACCAGACCCCCGCAGAAAAAGTGTCCCAGGGCCAACCCCAAGAAGGTGGGTATTAACTGCTTGTACAGCCGTACTCCGCCCAGCCGCAAGATGAGGGACTTAAGCACCCAGACCACAAAAAACGGCCCCCACAGTGGACATTCATTGCGATAGGCGGTGGCGATGAGGTAGCCCAGGGGATGCAGGGGAAAGCGCAGGACGAAGAAACGGGTGACGGTGAGGGCCAGGGTGAGCACAAAGCCGGCCAAGGTGTAGCCAGTGCGCGTCCAATCGGTCGGCAAGGGCTGGTTCAACCAGCGCCGGGCGGATTCGTATTTGCGAAGGGCCAACTGCGCCCGCCAGTCGCCAAAGCCACTGCCCCCGTCCACGATGTTCTCACCGTACTGATAATAGGCCGTCAAGTGGACCCAGCAGGCACAGGCGAAACCCGTCAGCATCGCCAGCAGCAGCACCCACGTAAAAGCCCGCCTTCGCAGCCGGGCCTCATCGCTTAGTTTCAGGCCATCCAACCCGTAGGCGGCCATAAACTCGGCGTAGTAGTGATGGGATAGCCAACTCAAACTGGCGAAAATCACCACACCGCGCTCGCCAAAACGGGCCAATCCGCGCCCTCCCAACACGTTCACCAGCATCTCTTGGGGCTGGTCAACGGGATATATTACCGAATAGGGGATGCCAGCCTCAGCCCTTAAGCGGGCATAGACCAGCGCGTAGAGGAACACAATGGTCAAGTAGGGCGCGGCCAGACGCCAAGTAAGTCCCGCCATTTGACACCATACCAGCAGGAAAGCAAATCCCCCTATCAACGCTCCTAACGCTTCCCGGTAACTCAGGGGTTCTTCTGGGTCGTCCACCCCCCGCCTACCTCCCAGGGCCTTACCCAACACCTGGCGCAGTTGATGCCGGGCCAGCCACAGCAGAATCAAGGCCATTGCTAAATATCCGCCAGCACACTGCTCTCTCATGAAGGGCACGCCCGGTTTGTCGTAACCCCAAGCCCGCACCCCTACGGCGAACAACTTGTTGAGAAAAAAGAAAAACCAGACCGAGAAACTGATTTCCAGCGACACCAGGTAGCCCAACCCGATGGCCTGAGGGAAATGATGGAACCGGAGGGGCTGGATGGCGTTCCAGGGTCGTTCGGTGAAAATCTGGCCCAGGTCTGTAACTCCTCCCAGGGCCGGCACGGTGGGATTAAATGCCCCCAGTACGTTCAAACCGTTGTGGAGGGCCGAAAGGCCGAAACCCAACCAGAACAGCGGGTTGCGAAACAGCCCGGGGGTTTCCACCTTTCCGGCTGGGGCGATTTGCAGCGGCAGGTAAAGCAGGGGAAAACTGAGCCGCTCGCGCTCTATCCACTGCCGACGTATCAGGGTCAGCAGGCCGAAGACCACCAACCACACGGCCAGGAAAAACAATCCCCACCGGGCCAGCACCGGCAGCCAGACGGCCCAGGGAACCCGCTCGTTGTCCGCCCCTTCAAAACATTGGCGGATGAGTTCCGGGGCAGTAACCTTTTGCCAAGCGGGCAGATGGAGCCATAGGTTGGCAAACTCGTTTTCCGGAGTGGCGAAATACTGAAGCACTGTCAGATGGGGCAGCCAGGCCCGCACAATGCCGAAACCGGACATGGGAATAGCCAAGGTGAGGAAAGCGTAAATGAGGAGCATCTCCGCCCGGGAAAGGTGCAGGGAGCGGCTCAGCCGACCCAACAAAGGTGTCAGTCCCACTAACACCAAGAGCCAGCCGATGGCGGTGGCCGGCGGTGTGCCCCCCGTGGCATAACTGCCCGTGAGCAGTTCGGTCTTCAGAATCCAAACGTTCGTCAGCGCCGTCAGGATGATGGCTAACAGCAACGCCCGCCCGGTGAGGCGCAAGTGAGGAGGGGAGACCTCAGGCATGGCGGCCTTATATCCTCCCGGCCTTAAAAGCCTATTTTTCCTTGCGGTCGCCCTCAGACGAGAGGGTAATTACCTGTTCCGGCTGTAAGCCTTGAAAAGCCGTTAGTTCCGCAACCAATTGCCCCAACTGAGGCTGGTCAGGGAACTCCCAGATTTCCTTGACCTTGCCCAAACCGCGAACGTACCACTGTTCCAGGCGAACTACGTAGGAAATCCGCTGCTCTTTCCGGTAGAAATAGACGGTTTCAATGCCCCGAACCTTCAGAGCCTCAAAAGTCCCTGCCGGCACGGTCACCCCCTCGTAACCGACTGCCCGATAGTGCCCCTCTACCTGAGCAGTTACGGCTTGCCGGGTCAAACCGAACAGGACGGCATCTAAGGCCAGAGGTTTCATCCCCCGGTAACTCCATACGTGGCCGGGGGTCATTATTTCAGGGGAGGGCAAATAGGGACGCCGGGACAATCCTTCTGTCGCATTGGTGGGAGCCAAAAATATGCCCTGTGGCTCTACTAACAGGGCATTGACCTCCGTCACCGAGCGGTTGAACACGGCTGCCCGTCCCCTCATGGTGGCGGTTGCCCGCTTCCCAGTCGGATGGCTGAACCATACCGTCCATTCCACCAGTCTTATGGGCTGCCTAGTCGAGCGGCTAATATAGGTCAATGAGGCTCCATCAGTCAACGGGCAGTAAGGGTGAGAAGTTGCGACTTCTTCCGGCCGGGCACCGCCCGCGGCTATGCTCACCAATGCCACTCCTAACCAAAGACCAATCCGCCCACTGAACATAGTCCTCTCCTCACCCGGACTACCTCTTGGGTAAGCGTTCAGCCCCCTTTGGAGTCAGGCACTTTAGTGCCGTCTAACAGGGCTACTAAATAAACCGTTCAATCTCCTCCACCGTGCGCGGGTCTAAGGCACGATAATCGCGAATTTCGTAGCGGTTGCCATCAATGTCGCGAATCAGAAGGCGCTGGCCCGGCAACTCCCGAATGTTATCCCGTCCCCGTACCTCAAACGTGCGCGGCCCCCGGTCGGTTTCCACCTCCCAGTGAATCACCCCCCGTACCGACCGGACGCTGTGCACTACGGTAATCTGCGGCAGGAAGTACCGCTTCTCCAATTCCCCCTGCAACAGCCGACGGGACTGCTTATCCAGACCATCCAAAGTTGGCAGCAGTCCAATTTCCTCTTCCTCAGCCGTACACACGCTCAACCACCGGTTGGGGGCCGAGAGGGGGAAGGTGCGGCGCACCTGCACATCTTCGTACACTTCACCGTCCCGCAGGATGAGCACCAATTGACCGCGTTTGTTGCGCCGGAAAGTGACCCGTCGAGGGTCTAATTTACGCACCTCTCGGGTGAACTCAGGCTGAGTCATGGCTCCCATAATCCTCATTCACAGTTACCATCTCCCATTTCGGAGGGTAGATGGGAATTCCTTCCCGGATGGCTGCAAAATTGCCTGCATCTGCATTGGGCGGTGAACTGTTATGTCGTTACAGGGTAAAGGTCGCGAAGGGCACTTCGCAGGGGCGACCGTAGGCGAAATGCAGGGTGCGCGGACGCGGCAGGGCTACATAGGCCACGCTCGTCCACATCTCCCCCGCTCCGTGTTGGCAAATCGCTCCCGGTGTAGTGTGGTCGGCCAAAATCGCCTGTATTCGTTCCACCGTGTACGGCCCGGTGGCCGTTAACCGCTGCAAGTTGGCGAAACGGGCTTCGCTGTTGGCTCGCAGTTCCGGCGGGGGCGTGTCTGTACCACGCAGGGGCGGGGAGCAGAAGTGGTTGGTGGCGAAAATGACTCCCCGTTCGTCGGGTTCCCGCACCGCACAGCCTTTTGGCGACTTTTCAACCACGACCAAGTGCCCCTCTGCATCGGCCAAGGTGATGTTTATCGGATGGTGCATAATGGGTGTCTCTTGGACGAGGGCCACCGCCTCCTCCACATCCTTTGCAGCCTCCGCTATCCAGCGCAACAGCACATTGGAGGGTAGGCCCTCCTCGCAACGCGCCCGCTGGCTGACGTTAGCCCCACCGAAGACCAAACCGCTAAGGGTGACGAAACAGTTGGCCCAGATAGTTCCCGGCCAGGTCGCCAACAGCAGCGGAGCACCTTCACCCTCAGTGCGGCGGAAGAGAGCATGGTTGCGCTGGGCGTCTTTGCCGATGTCGTTGGTCTTGCCCAGAGCAGGCCCCTCGGGGGTGTACCGAAAGGCCACGTTAGTGCAGAACTGATGCACCCGCCCCAGGTCGGCGAGGCAGTTGTAAGCCCACAGTTCCTCGTAGGCTACCCCGGAGCCCGCGGCGATGCCCTGCAGTTCCTCCAGCAGGGGAGCAGCCCAGCGATGGGTGTTCTCCTCCAAGAGGCGCAGGTACTTCTGGGCCCGCTCGCTGTGCCAGTCCACTCGGTCCAAATACTGGGCTACCAACTCGCGAATCACGTCGGCCAAGGCCGCCCCGTGCTGGCAGCCCTGCTCGTAATAGGTGCCAGAGACGGTTACCGTTCGCAAGTCGCTCATGGTTTCCCTCCCCTTTCAACGTACGGTCAACCGCAACGTCTCCCCGGCTGCTGCGTCCACCACGAACCACTTGGCCGCGACGCCGTTCCATTTGACCGGTTGAAGCGGCTGTGATTGGCCGTTCACGGCCACCCTCTCCACCCGGGCCGGGAACAAAATGGTCAACCCCTGAATGGCCTGGGGAGCGTACAGTTGCCAGCCTTCACCCTGTCGGGTTAAGCGCACCGCCCGGCGGGCCTCGTTGAAGGCCACCCATTCCTCTCCGCTGACGCTGAGGAACTCCCGCTCCCGCAGGGCATCCAGCGTGGCCTCGTACCACACCTGCGTGGGGGGCGGAGCCTGGCGCAGGCGGAGGGGATGGAAGCAAGGTTGATAGACGCCCTGCCAGCGCGTGCGCAGGTCGTCCAACAGCCGCAAAGTGAGCGTGATGGCTTCATCTACCGTGTGGACGGGCAGCAGCGTTTTGTCCTCCAGCATACAGTCATCCGAGGTCAGGGTGCATTGGGAGTAGCAATCTATCAGCCGCCCGTCCCGCCGACAGAATTTAACGGGCAGGGCTGAGCCGTTTAGAAATCCCCACTGGAAGCCGCGAGCGGAGTAAAAATTCAGGTCCATCCGCACGCCCAATTCAGCCGCTGTTTCCTGAGTTTCCGTCCAGCCAGCCACGATGCAGCAGTGGTGCCGTGTGGTGGCCGGCAGGTAGCCGTACCGTTCCTGAAAGCCGGCATACTCCTGGCGCAAATGACGGCGAAACTCGGCCACCCTTGGGGTCAGGTCGGCCCAGGGGTGCAGACCTACACTGTGTCCTCGCTCCCGCAGGGCCGCCACCTCCGGCGGGGGCAGTTGGGGGAAATCCCGGGTCATCAGGTACAGGGTGTACTTAAGGCCCCGCTGTTCCGCCAGGTCAAAAGCCAGATGCAACTCCTCCGCTGGCGCCCCGTCGCTGTCGCCGGTGAGGAAAGCCAGGGCGGGCTGGCCCTGGGGGAAGCGCCACAGGCGGGGCAGGGGAGTGGTTTTCTCCGTGAGCCAGTCCAGCAGTTGCACCAGCAGAGTTTGGTACACATCGGCCTGGGGGATTTCCTTCAAGCGGGGGTCTAAGTAGTTCACGAACAGGTCGTTGGGCTTGAACCCTCCGTCGCCGTCGGGGTCGGGGTTGGGGCCATCTCCGGCCTGGTCGCTCCGTCCCTGGTGGAACAGCACAGTAGAACGGGCGAGGTCAAAGGTGAACGCGGCCCGTCGCCCGCCGTCCTCACAGCGCACGAGGGCCGGATGTTCGCTCGGTGCACCCCGGCAAGCGCATTGCAGCCAGGCAAGCACTTCCGCCTCGGGCGCCCGCAGCAAATCGGCCGGGCCGTGATACTGCAGCAGGGTGCCGTCGGACAAACGCAAGTAGCGGTCAGCCCAGGTGAAAACGTAGTCCTCTCGACCGGTCAGCCCAAACAACGGCCACAGTTCCCGCCCCGGCCGCAGGGCCAGCAGTCCTTTGCTTGCCCCCGCCCACTGCCATACGAAATCCCGCTGGGCGGGGGTTAGGGCCAGGTCAGGCACGATTAACACCTCGCCGTCGAAGGAACCGGTGACGAACTGATAGGGTAAGCCCTCGATGGCCAGAATTTCGCCGATGTAGAGGGCGAAAGGATTGCGCGGATTAGTCCCCCTGAGGATGCCAATGGACATGGGTGACTCCTTTTTGTCTCCCCTGAACGGGCCTTGACCCCTCCAGGGCGGAGCGGACGCCGCCGACGGTGGTTTTTGCCAACTGCCAATTGCGCCGGGCAGCCTCCTCTTCGAGAAGGGCCATTATTCGGCGCAGGCGACGGGTCATTTCGTCCTGCGGGTTGGAGTACTCGCGGGTGTTGTGGGTGAACACCACACAGGTCCGCAATGGGGCGGCCAGTTCTTCCTGCCAATCGAGGTTGGCAGCGATGATTTCCCCGTGATGTTCCCATTCCCCACCCTCAATCCGCGCTTCCCAGGGGATGGTCTGGGCAGCGTCACGGGCCGCAGTAGGATGCACACAGAGGGGCACCTCCACCACCGGCAGGTCTCCCGCCAGCAGCCGATTGCCAGCGTGAGTCCAGTGGGCATAGGGCAGGGCCTCGCTCCAGACCGCATGGCGGGCTAACAAGCGGCGCCGGGGACTGGAGGTGCTGGTGTGGGTGTAACCCAGGCGGGCCAGCAGCGGAAAGGTATGGTCGTTGGCGGAGAAGTTCCCGCTGCGAAAAGCGCGAGGGGCTTGGCCCAGCACTTGTGCCCAGCGGTCGCTGGCCTCAGCCAACGCCCCGTACTGCTCCTCCGGCGTGAGGCCTCCTAAGTGGTCGCGCCAGCCCTGGTCAGGGGAGTGCAAATGCAGGCCCAATTCAAAGCCCTCCCCCTGCAAATCTAAGAGCAGCCGGGCATGGCGCTCTGCCGCCTGGGGGACGAGGAAGTAAGTGGCCCGGAAGCCCTGCGCCCGCAGTTCCTCCGCGAACCCTACTATGGCCCTCTCGCTCAGGTTCCAATCCGCCGGCCCGCCATCCTGCGAATGCACTGCCAACTGCTCGCAGTCCATAGTAAACACGGCGTGCAGAGTTTGCTGGGCCATAGCCGCCTCCTTTTACTTCAGCACCTCCAAATTGCGCAGCACTTTAGCCACCGCCGCGACGATTTCGTCCCGTAACTCCTGGCTACACTCCCAATGCAGCACCGGCAGGCCCACCGTGCGCCGCCAGAACCGCTCCGCCTCGGGGCACAGGCCCCGCTGGTAAGTGATTTTGCGGCTCACGTAGGACGCGTCAAAGGGATAGCCCTCCGCCCACATGCTCCGTTCCTCGTAGAGGGGATTCCAGTACACGGGCAAGTAGCCCGTCCGCCCCCCCGTCGCCGGCAGGCCCTCTGCCCGCAGCGCTTCGATGAACCGCTCCCGCGGCACGCCCGCCCGTTCCTCGTGATACTGGCAAATGTAGTTGAGCCAAACCCGCTCCGTGCCGGATGCCTCGTAGGGTGGCTCGAACACGGCGCTGAGTTCCCGAAGCCGCTCTGTCAGATAGCCCATGTTCCGCCGGCGGATGGCGGTCCATTCATCCACGTGCCGCAGTTGCACCCGGGCAATGGCCGCGGCTAAGGGGTGGATGCGGTACTTGAAGCCAAAACAAGAGGGGGCCTGTTCCCGCTCCGGCTGATGATATTTGCGGTACTGTTCCGACTTGAGTTGGGGAATGCGTTCGTAGTGGCCCAACACACAGGCCCGCTCGTAGTATTCCTCCCGGTCGGTGATGAGCATACCCCCCTCAATGGCCGTTATCAGTTTGCTGGCCTGCAGGCTGAAACAACCGATGTCGCCTAAGGTGCCCACTTTGCGGCCCCGATAGGTGGCTGCGTGGGCATGGGAGCAGTCTTCGATGACCGGAATCCCATAGCGGCGGGCCACAGCCAGGATTTCGTCCATGGGGGCAACGGCCCCGTAGGGATGCAACACCGCAATCGCCTTAGTGCGGAGTGAAATTTTCCTTTCGATGTCGGCCGGGTCCAGACAGGCGGCTTTCGGGTCCACATCACAAAAGACGGGGATGGCGTGCAGGGCCAGAATTGGCGCAACTTGCAGATGCCAGGTGTAAGCAGAGGTGATAACTTCATCCCCCGGCCCCACTCCCACGGCAAAATAGGCGGAGTGGATGGAAGAGGTGCCGTTGTTGTGGGCCAGGGCGAAACGCACACCGTGGTAGGCGGCGAAATCCCGCTCCAGTTCGGCGATGGGCGCGTACACGTTGCCACCCTCCAGAGTTTCCCGAACGGCCCTTTTCTCCTCCTCGCCAAAAAGGGGCCAGCGGGCGGCAGCCTTTAACTCCTCCTGGCGGGTCACCGCCTTAGGCCCACCCAACAGGGCCAACTTGTCGCTCGCCATTTTTACTCCTCCCTCATTGAGAGATGCGGAAGCGTGGCTTCTACACTCCCAAGCGGGGCTTACGCACCCCAAATTTCTGCCCGTTTCTGTTTCAGCCAGGCCACGCCCTGCTCCACCATGGCGTCCACATCGGCAAGGGTAGGAGGACGATGGTGGACGTGGAAAGGCGTGCAGACCTCGAAGGCCACGTAGCGCTGAAAGCCCAGGTCATGCAGGGCCCGGAGGAAAGGTTCCAATTCGACCA
>DTZQ01000466.1 GCA_012961305.1 Armatimonadota bacterium
AGCAGCGCGGGCGGAGGAGCGGGTGGGGCGAAAAGGCCATCTCGAAGCGGCTGGCCAGTTCTCGGCCGCGGGCGGCCACTTCGGCCTCGGGCACCAGTTGGAAATGGCGCAGCAGCAGTTCCAGTTGGCCGTTGGTGGCTTTCACCCCCATCGGGCCCAGGGCCACGTGATAGGGCTGGGCCAACAGGCTCCGTAGCAGGCGCAGGAACTCGCGGTAGGGAATGACGAAAGTGACCTCTGGCTGGAGCATGAATCTTCCTCCACCCGATTATCGCTTCCCTGGGGGTGTCGTCTGACAAGGGCCGGGGCGGGATGCTCCTGCCGCCTGTCCCTTGACAACCTGGTCGGGGGAGGATATACTGAGGACCAGAAGACGAAGGGCAAAGGGCGTAACCGTAGCCCAAGATTTCAATTCTGGGTAGGTCTGTCAAGTCTGGGCCTTGAGGAGGCCGGAAGCAGCGGCCACCTTTTCCACAATTCGACGGGGCAACTCGTTTCGGTTGGCGCGGGTGACTTCGATTATCTCCACGTCTTCCCGCCGCTTGACCTCTGCGATGAAGCCCCCACCGCTCCGGGCGATGGCGGCCAGAACAGGGGTCTCGCTCTCCAGCAGGGTTCGCACCCGCTCCACAAAGGCGGCGGAGAAACATTCCATCTTGCCGATTTCGTCAATCAGCACCAGAGAAGCCCCTTCACCCCGCAAGCACGGCAGCACCAGGGCCTCGAAACCGGCTACATCCACCCCGTAGCGACTGACCCGCGGCGGGCCGGGGAAATCCACGTGAGCCAGGAGGCCCTCTGCCCCGTCCAAAGTTACGATTTTGAACCCTTGCCGCTGCCTGCCAGCGCGGATTTCTTCGGTGTAAAACCCCCGTACTTCACGGTCGGCAAGTATCTGGGCCACCTTTTTAATTACCGTGGTCTTGCCCACTCCCGGCGCTCCCGTGAGCAACAAGTTTCGCCCACCCATATTTCAACCTCCTCAAAGGGACAAACTTTCCGTTCAAACCCGGGGGCAACGGTGCACTGCCGCCCTTCACTCGCTAAATATCAGCACTCGCAGGTCGTAAGGCCGCAGGGTCAAAGTCACTTCCCCTCGGGGGGCCGGCTCACCTACGGCAACCGTTTCGTTGGTGGCCAAGTCCACCCACTTTTCTCCCCTTTGGGCCGGGGGCTTGAGTCCGCTCAGGCGTACCGTCACGGGCAGCGGGTGGTCATTGACCAGGGCCAAGCGGTCGGCGAACCACTTCACCTTTCATCTTCTTTTTGATCAACTCTTCCAGTTTGTCCCTGTAGGCATCCCTGTACTCAGTAATATCGAATTCACCGGACAAATCCTCAATGATCTTTACCGCCAGTTTAAGCTCTTTCTTTCCCGGTTTGTTCAGGTTTTTGAGCTCTTCCATATCTGCAGGGTCCACGACTTCATAGGCATACCGCAGCGTGGTTAATACCATTGCATTATTGTAGACATGCACCACTACCGGATACTCTTTGGTCTTCATGGTAATTCTGCCCATCCCGGCCTTACCCTGTTGCTGTATAACCGTCATTAACAAGCTGTATGCCTCCTCGCTTTTATCCGGGACCATGATGTAGGA
>DTZQ01000467.1 GCA_012961305.1 Armatimonadota bacterium
GGCAGCCGGCGGCGGAGGCGCCGAAACAGCCGACCCACCTGCGCGGGTGGCTCCGCATCCTGCTCTACGCCCCCCAGGCTGGGGCCCAACTGCGCGTCACCCTGCGGGCGGTGCAAATTGGACGGTACGAAAACGAGGTTCAGGCCGGAGTAGAGGGACTGCCTGAGGCCCAGGTAACCGCCTATCCGCCGGGGGTGGGCAAGCCGAGGGAGGCGGAGTTGACCTTTACTGCCCCTCACGCCGGCCCGCTGACCCTTTGGCTGAACACCGGCCAGAACGCGGCCGTGGTGGAGGCCCACGCACCCCACACCTGGTGGACGATGACCGCCTCACGGCGCGAGCCTCTGCATGTCATCGGTCGCGCCGGACGGCTCTACTTCTACGTCCCGCCGGGGACGGAACGGTTCGCCGTGCTGGCCCGTGGAGCGGGCACGGAGGAGAACGTCCGCCTGCAGGTGTACACGCCGGAGGGGAAGTTGGCCGGCGAGGCCTCTGCCCGGGGTGGAGCAGAGGTGGAGGTGCCGGTGTCCGTGCGACCAGGCCAGCAGGGGCGAGTCTGGTACTTTACCGCCGACCGGCCGCCGGATTTGCCCGGCGTCTTCGAGGATGCCTACTTGTGGCTTTCGGACGACGTACCCCCCTACGTCTCCGTGCGGCCGGAGAGCCTGTTGGTGCCCTTCTGTCAGGGCCTCGTCCAGCGGCCTCGCTTTCGGGGAACGGAACCGCTTTCCATTTCCCTGCACTTGAACGCGGAGCCGGCGGCTGGGGAAACCTTCTGGGCGGCTTTGTTCCCGGCCGAAGGGGAACGTCCGCTCCTCAGCGGAGAACGACCGGCCGCAGAGCGGAAACTGACCTTGCGCCTGCCGCCCGATTTGGCTGAGGGTGAGTACCGGCTGCGGGCGGAACTGCGGGCCAAGGACGGCAGGCCCCGGGCCCGGGACGAGGGGCCCGTACAGGTCACCGCCCGGCTGCTGTTCGTCGGCGGTTATCAACCGCTGGTGCGGGCAGAACTGCAACCGGCGAAAGAGCCACTGGTTCCCCCATTGGTAGTACGGCGCAACGTAGCCGAACCCGCTCCCACCCTGCGGGTACAGGTGCGGCTGCTGCGCACCGCCATCCCAGACCCGCCCGGCGGCTCCACGGCCGAGGTGGTGGCCGAAAAGTCCCTGAGCAGGTTAGGGGAGGAGCCCCAGACCATAGTTCCCCCGGCGGAGTTGACCGATGGACATTACCAATGGCAGGTCATCGCCACCGCGGAGAACGGGGAGTGGCTGGACTGGACCTGGCGACATTTCCTGCGGCGGAAAGGGAACCTGTTCACCGAAGTACCCCCGCCGCCTGCTCCGCCGCTGCCGGTGCTAACGGCCGAGGAGCGGGCTCGAGGCTTCGTCGGGTTTGTACCGGAGGCAGTGGACGCCATTCCCTACAACTACCGCCCTCAACCTGCGGACCGGGAACGCCCTTTGAGCCTTTTCGCTGCCCGAGGGGAAATCGAACCCGCTACCTTCGGCCTGTGGGCCTGCAAGTCCGTGCGGGGAGTGACCATCACTGTTTCACCCCTGCGCCACCGGAACGGCACCGTCGGGCTGCCGGCCGAAGCGGTCGAAGTGCGCCTGGCCCGCCATTGGCCGCAGCGGGTGAGTTGGAACACCAGCACCTACCGTATCATTCCGGAGATGCTGGAGCAAGTGGAGACCTTTGACTTGGCCCCGGGCCAACTGCGGCAGGTATGGCTTACAGTGCACCTGCCGGGGGAGGCCAGGCCCGGCCATTATCGGGGAACGGTGAGGGTGCGGGCGGCCAACGGTGCGACCTGGGAAAAGCCGCTGGAGGTCGAGGTGCTGCCTTTCGCCCTGCGCCGCCCCAGGGAAGTCCACTGGGGGCTCTACTCGGACAGCGGCCGCTGGAACCGCTACCCGGACGAGCAGGTGCGGGCGGAGTTGGCCGACATCGTGGCCCACGGTATCACTACCCTGATGCTCTACCCGCTCTCCCACAGCGAGGTGACCTACGAGAACGGACGGTTGGGCATTGACTCGACCCGCTTTGCTCGATACGTGGACTGGGCCAAGGAGAGTGGCTTAGGCCCGCCCTGGGTGATGAGCATGCAGGCTTTGGCCTGGACCGTGCGCCGTCTGCTGCCCGGCAGGGAATTGACCGACCCAGAGTTCAAGCGGCTCTACCAGGACATCACCCGTCATTTTGTCCGCTTGGCGCAGGAGCACGGCTGGGGCGAGTGCGTCTGGCACGCGGTGGACGAACCCTGGAGCACGGAGGCTCAGCACCGGGCCGCCACGGAGTTGGGCTACTTCAAAGAACTGGGCCTGACCACCTTTACCACCGCCGGACCGACTGGGCCGGAGTTGGACGCCGTTTTGGACGTGCGCTGCTACTCCTCCGGCCATTTCTTGAGCAGTCCGGAAGTGACCCAGAAACGATGGGAAGAAGCCCGGGCCAGCGGCGACCGGGTCTGGTTCTACGGAAGCGGGTGTTACACTGGGCAAGACGGCAACCTCATCAGCAACCGCTACCTGACCGGCTTCATGTTTTGGAAGTCGGGCGCGGCGGGGGAATGGAGTTGGACCTTCATCCGGCCCAAGGCCGACCCCTACGACGATTTCGATGGGGAGGAGCATCGAGAGGCCAAAGACGCCTGCATTGCCTATCCCTCTACTGAGCAGGGTGCACCCACACCCACCCTGCAATGGGAGGGCATTCGCGAGGGGATAGACGACTACTGCTACCTGTACACCATGCAGCAAGTGGCCGAGGAAGTTGGCGGCGCAGCCGGGCAAAGGGCGCGGGAAGCGTTGGAACAAATTTTGGCCCAGGTGCCCTGGGGCACGAGGCCGGGCGACTTTACGGCGGCTGACGCCCAGCGCCTCCGCCGCGCCGTGGCCGCACAAATCCGGCGGCTGTACCGAGGATGAAGGAGTAGTACTGTTCTGGGGATGTTTCTTGACAGGGCCAAGGGCTCGGGTTACAATGATGGAGGGTAACTACGCAGGCGGCC
>DTZQ01000468.1 GCA_012961305.1 Armatimonadota bacterium
GGTCAATCAGGTTGAACCGGCTGAGTAGTTACTCCAACGTTAAGGGCCTAAGCCTGGGTGGGTTTGTACCCCTGTCGCTTGACACAGGGCTTAATAGATGGTAGAATTTGGTTTAATGAAAGTGGGAGCAAGGTCTATGCCTTACCTATCGTATTTGCTTATTGGTTGCGTGGCCGGTTTTTTAGGCGGTCTACTGGGGGTAGGAGGGGGGATTATTATCGTACCGGCGCTGATTCTGCTTATAGGGTTTGAGCCCAAGGTAGCCATTGGTACGTCGGCGGCCGTTATCGTATTTATAGCCCTCAGCGCCGTGGTACGACACGGTCAGGGCCACAACGTTGCCTGGCCAGTAGCCTTGGTTATCGCGGTGGGGGCAATAATATGCAGTTATCTGGGGGCATGTGTAACGGCTAAAGTAGACTCCTACCTGCTGAGGCGTATTTTTGCCCTGTTCCTTATCGCCGTAGCAGTACGCCTCTTGGTAGCCAGGCAGCCTAATCGGTCGGCCCCGCCGTGGGAAAGGGAGGACGTGCACCAAAGATGAGGGAACCCACCGACCTCGAAAGACAATTGGCCCTTATCAGGCGGGGGACCGCGTGCATCGTTCCCGAGGAGGACCTCTGGGCTAAGTTAGAGGAATCCCTGCGCACCGGCCGGCCCTTGCGAGTTAAACTGGGCATTGACCCTACGGCGCCAGACATTCATCTGGGCTTTGCGGTCGTGCTGCGCAAATTGCGACAATTTCAGGATTTGGGGCACGAGGTTACCATCATCATCGGCGACTTTACCGCCCTGATTGGCGACCCCAGTGGTCAGTCAAAGACCCGCCCCCAGTTGTCTCCCGAAGAAATCGAGGCCAACGCCCGCACTTATGCTGAGCAATATAGCAAAATCTTGGACCGGGAAAAGACCCGCGTGGTGTTCAACAGCCAGTGGTTAGGAAGGATGTCCTTCGCGGAGGTGGTGCACCTGGCGGCCAAAGCCACGGTGGCTCGCATTTTGGAACGGGACGATTTCACCAAACGCCTGCGCGAAGGCCGCGAGATTCGCCTGCACGAACTACTCTATCCGCTGTGTCAGGCTTATGACTCGGTGTACCTAAAGGCAGATATAGAGGTGGGTGGACTGGACCAGACCTTTAACATCCTCATGGGCCGGGAGTTACAGCGGGAGTTCGGACAAGAGCCCCAGGTAGGACTTTTTCTTCCCCTCTTGGTGGGGTTGGATGGAAAAGAGAAGATGAGCAAGTCCCTGGGCAACTACATCGGTATCAACGAGCCACCGCCGGAGATGTACGGGAAAATTATGAGCCTCCGCGATGAGGTAATGCCCGACTACTACCGCCTGTGTACCGATGTGCCCGAGGGGGAAATTGAGAAGTTGCTCCAGGGTGACCCTCTGAGGGCCAAAAAGCGGCTGGCCCGGGAAATTGTGACCCTCTACCATGGGCCAGAGGCAGCCCGCGCCGCTGAGGATTATTTCACTCGCACCGTGCAAGAGGCGGAATTGCCCCGGGCGGAAGAGGTTCCGACGGTGTACATTCCCCCCGGGGAGTTAAAGGAAGGCAAACTGTGGATAGTTAAACTGTTGTGTCTCTGTGGCTTTGCCTCGACCAACAGCGAAGCCCGGCGGCTTATTACTCAGGGCGGCGTTCGCCTCAACGGCCGGAAAATCACCGACCCCAACCTCGACCTGCCCCTGCAAACTGGGGACATAGTACAAAAGGGCACCCATTCCTTTCGCCGCGTGGTTATCACTCCTGAAGGAGGGGGGAACGGTTAAACCGGTTTTGAGGGGTTCCCCTTGTTAAAGCCGCATGGGGGCAGGGGGTCGGAGAACTTCCGCCCCGCGGCCCTAAAGAAGGGGAGAATCATGACCCTGTCTGAAACAAAGGCTGATGTGTATTTCCTCGTGGATGCCAATATGCCCCGTTCAACAGTGGGGGGAAGTGGTTACTAATCTCGGCTATGAAGTGGCAGACAAACGTAAGGAGGGCTTATCGTGGATACGGTCAACGTCAGTTTCATCGGAGCGGGGAACTTGGCCAATGCCATGCATTATCCCTCGCTGCATGAGTTTGAGGACGTCAATTTGGTGGCCATTTGCGACTTGAATCCAGAGCGGCTACACCGGACGGCAGACAAGTATGGGGTAGAGCGGCGGTACACGGATTATCAGCAGATGCTCAAGGAGGTGGACTGCGAGGCTGTGTACGTCATTATGCCGCCGCATCACCTCTACGACTTGGTCATCACCTGCCTGGAGGCAGGCAAACACGTGTTTATTGAGAAACCGCCGGGGGTAACTTCAGAGCAAACGCGGCAAATGGCCCGGTGGGCGGAAAGACACCATTGCCTGAGCATGGTGGGTTTCAATCGGCGGTTTATTCCGATGCTGACCAAGGCCAAGGCAGAAGTAGAGGCCCGGGGCCCCCTCGTCCAGGGCGTGGCGACCTTCTACAAGCACTACTTCGCGGGGCCCTACTACAAGGGGGCCGTGGACATTCTGACCTCCGATGCCATTCACGCCGTAGATGCCCTGCGCTGGATGGGAGGCGAACCGAAAAAAGTGGCCAGCAGCGTGCGCTACTTGGAGGCCACTTATGCCAACAGTTTCAATGCCCTGTTAGAGTTTGAAAACGGAGCGGTCGGGGTGCTATTGGGCAACTGGATTGTAGGCGCGCGGGTGCACACTTTTGAGATGCACGCCAAAGGGATTTCGGCCTTCTTGAACCCGGATAACAAAGGGTACATCTACCGTGAGGGGCGCAATGAGCCAGAGATATGGGACACCTGCGAGGTGGCCGGCAGCAGGGAGCGGCACAAGACTTACGGTTTCTTCCAGGAAAACCGCCATTTCATTGATTGTGTGAAAACCGGTCAACTGCCCCAGACCCATTTCGGAGATGCGGCTAAAACTATGGAGTTGGTGGATTTGATTTACGCCAAGGCGTTCTGAAGGGCCAAGTTCCTTCCCTATTCCTTTCCCTCCTCCGGGCCTACAGAGGAACCTACAGACCCCTGCAGGGGAAGGCTGCGCGGTTGGCGAGCCTGTTTCATATCCGTCGCCAGGGAAACCAGTATTGGTGTTCCGACCAGGAGGACAATCACCAGCAGGGACCAAGTAACAGGGATGTCATAGACCCCGCTGAGCATCATCTTCGCCCCGACAAAGCAGAGGAGTAGCCCCAGTCCCGTTTTGAGGTACCGAAACATCCTTATGAGACCCGCCACCAGAAAATAGAGCATGCGCAGGCCCAAGATGGCGAAGATGTTGGAGGTATAGACAATAAAGGGGTCCTGGGTGATGGCAAGGATGGCCGGAATGGAATCCACAGCAAAAATGAGGTCGGTAAATTCCACCGTCACCAGCACTAACAGCAGGGGGGTGGCTACCAGATGTCCTTTCTGGCGAGTGATGAAGCGCTGTCCCTCATAATTAGGGGTCAGGAGCAAAAATCGCCGCGCCAGTTTCACCGCTGGGTTCCTTTCAGGATGAACCTCCACGCCCCGGTGCAGGACAAACTTAATGCCGCTAAAGAGAAGGAAGCCACCAAAGAAGTAGATAAGCCAGTGGAAATAATGCAACAGGGTAACCCCAAGGAAAATGAAGATTCCGCGCATAATAATCGCACCCAAGATGCCCCAGAACAGAACGCGGTGCTGATACTGGGGGGGCACAGCGAAGTAAGAGAAAACGAGCGCAAACACGAAGACGTTGTCCATGGATAGGGACCATTCGATTACATAGCCGGTTAAGAATTCCCAGCCGGCTATTGTACCCCGCCAATGAAAGACCCCTATGCTGAAGGTTAGGGCCAGCGATACCCAAACTGCAACCCAGGTAGCAGCCTCCCGTAGCGAAACCACATGCGCCCGACGGTGGAAGACCCACAGGTCCAGCGTCAGCACGGTTAATACAAAGAGGATAAAGCCCGTCCATAACCATATGTCCGTTGACAATTTTAGTTGCCCTCCTAAAAAATCATCGGCAATATTTGCCTCTTTCTAAGATTGTAGCATGATTTTCTCATTTTGTAAACCCTTGCACAATGTACAAAAACGTGTTATATTATAAGTAATGCTCTGCCCTGCCACAGAAAAGGAGCCTAAGGGAGGAGACACAATGAACCGAAAAAGGCCAGGGATGGCTATTTTGATGGTGAGTTTGCTTTTGGCCGGATGTCCGCCACCCCGTGAGACTCCTCCGGGGGAGGAAACCACAGTAGACATAGAGCGGATACGGCCAGAAAGCGAGTTTGTGCAGGCCCTACGCCAGTTGCAGACAACTATCAGTGACTTGCAGGAAGCAATGAACGCGGAAGATTATAGGCAGTTTGACCCTCGGCTGGCTCAGGCCCGAAGGGAACGTGAGCGGGTTTATGATTTGGCCACCGAAAACTACCAAAAGGTTCAAATTAGCGTTTGGGAGACGAGCCTTAACCATTTGTGGGACGTGCGGCAGGAAATCCAGAGAACGGAAACCCAGGTCAAACGTCAATTTACCCGCCTTAGTCGAACCTTTGACCGCCTGCCGCGCTACCTCCGGCGGCAGGAGGAGGAAAACAAGGATGTCATTGGGGAATTTGAAGATGCTTTGAGCAGTTTGAAGACCTGTCAGGAGGCCTTGTTCGCGGAGCGACATGAAGAGGCCAGAACCGAACTGGACAAGGTGGAAACGTTTTTGGAAGATGCGGTCAAAGAAGCAGCGGAACTGCCAGTGGCCAATTACGTTAAAAAGCGGGTGGAATCGCTGCTGAGGGACCTGGCCAATTTGGACCGTATCCGCGAAGAGTTGACCAAACAGGAAGGTGACGCGGATCGAACTTTCTCCAACTTCCAACGGGGCATCCGGGAGTTAATCAACCGGGCCCGGCGGTGAAAGTAGGAGAACGGCAACCCGCAGAGGGGGCGTAGGCCCTTGGGTAACTTTGGCTTCGGATTCGTCTCCCAAGGGGGAATAAACTTCGTTAAGGAGTGGAGAAATGGGGAAGGGCACAGTGAAGTGGGGAATGGGTTTGGTGGCGGTGGCCATTCTGATAGGCTTGGTAACTGGTTTAGCGCAAACCCCTCCCCCTGAGCCTACGAGGGGCGGAACTCCAGAGGTTACTCCAGCCGAGGAAATCCCCTCAGACTCGGCTGAAACCGTACCCTCAGCGGCCAAACGGGAAACGCCGGAGGCTGCGGTTCCCCCGGTTATCTGTCGCCTCTCTGCCTACGCTGATGGCTTCTTCTTGGTACAGGACTATCGCCGGGTCAGGTTGGTAGCCGGCCGCAATACCTTAAGGTTGAAAGACGTGCCGGCTACCATAGTGGCCAACTCCGTTCGTCTGGAGCCGCTGGATGGCTCCAACGCCTTTAATGTTCTGGCTCAACGCTATTCGCCGGGCTTGAACTTGCGGCAGGACTGGCGGAAAATCCTAATAGGGCAGACCGTGAAAATACAGCAAGAGGAGGAGATGCTCATTGGAACCGTCCTCCGCAGCGATGCGGAAGGATTAGTGGTGCAAACGGAGGAGGGCACCATTCACGTCTATCCTCAGGGAAATCTAATCCTCCCTCCTAATACGGCCAAATTGCTGGCCGGGCCTTATTTGGAATGGACTTTGGAGGCCCCCCAGGCTGGAGAGTACCGCGCCCAATTGACCTATCTGGCTACGGGCTTGGAATGGCAAGCCAACTACGTGGCTGTACTGAGGGAGCAGGAACGGAACATGAGTCTACGGGGATGGATAACCGTCCACAACCGTACCGGAGCGTCTTTCCCTAACGCCCACTTAACTTTTGCCTCCCGCTCGCCCGCCGACCCTTCTCTCAGTCCCGAAACCCCGCCGGTCACCGTGACCCTGTCCTCGCCGGTTGCTTTAGACCGAGGAGGTCCCCAGCGCTTTGCCCTGTTTGCTGCTCCCCGGATAAAGGTGCGGACGATGTACCGCGTGGAAAGTCAAGCCACCGATACGGGCCCCCGTACCCCTCAAGTTCGAGCGTTTATTTCCAACACTACGGACGAAGGTTTAGGCCAGCCTTTGCTGGCGGGGACGGGATACGTTTACCGCCTGGTGGGGGAGGAACTGGAGTGGATTGGTCGTCTATCCCTGCCCGCCGTGCCAGCCGAGGGAACCATCGTCCTGGATTTAGGCTTAGCCCGAGAAGTGTCAGCCGAACGGGAAATTTTGGAGGAGCGGCGGGTTGGCCGCCGGATAGTAGAGCGGGCTTGCCGGGTGACCCTGCGCAACCTTCGCCCAGAAGACATCCTTGTGCAACTGGTCGAACAGCATGCAGGAGAATGGGAGTTTTTGGCTAACAGCCACATTTTCATGAAGGAACCAGGTCGGGTAGTAAGTGAAATTACTGTGCCCCGAAACAGCAAGATTACGGTCTTCTACCGCGTGCGCGAAACCATCCCCGCGCCAGCGACCCTGTGAGGTTCATTCCCCATGCCGGTAATTCACCTGGCTCACAGCCCCGATGCCGACGACGCCTTCATGTTCTATGCCCTGACCCAGGGCAAGGTGAACACAGGCGATTTAATTTACCAGCACACCTACCAGGACCTTGAGACCCTCAACCGATGGGCCTTAGAGGGCCGCTTCGAGGTCACCGCCGTTTCCTTCCATGCTTACGCTTATTTAGCCGACCGATACCTCCTCTTGCCCTCTGGAGCCAGCCTGGGTGAAGGCTATGGCCCGATAGTGGTGGCCCGTGAACCCGGGGCTCCTGCCGACTTGTCCGCTCGAACGGTGGCCGTACCGGGCAGACTGACCACCGCCTACTTGGCCCTCAAACTGTTCGCCCCAGAGGTGGAAACCACCGTTTTGCCCTTCGCGGCCATCCTCCCCGCCGTAGCCCAGGGTCAGGTGGAGGCCGGATTGCTAATCCACGAGGGACAGTTGACCTACGGGGAATACCATCTGCATTGTGTCCTCGATTTGGGAACTTGGTGGCAGGCCCAGTACGGATTGCCCCTGCCTTTGGGAGGCAATGTGGTGCGACGGGATGTGGAACCTACTTGGAGGCGAAAAATCGCCCACCATTTACGGGCCAGCATCGAATATGCCCTGACCCATCGGGAGGAAGCCCTAACCTATGCCTGCCAGTTTGCCCGGGGCTTATCCCTTGACTTGGTTGACCGGTTTGTAAGTTTGTACGTCAATGAACGCACCTTAGACTACGGACTGGAAGGGCGCGAAGCAGTGCGCCTTTTGTTGGCGGAGGGATATGAACGGGGGCTTATTCCCCAGCGCGTAGAGCCGAAATTCGCAGGAGACTAAGGGAAGCCCCTGCGTAAACGTAGGGACTGAGGGAAGAAAGGGCGCTCCAATGCCCTTTAAGCCCGCTTGCCCTGCTCAGCCGGAGCGTTGACGCTGAGGCAATTTTCCCGCCTGATAGGTATTATCGCCCTTGACAGTCAAAAACCATTAGCCGCCACATCTTCCCGGTGCAGGGGAAGGCGAAGGGTGAATTTGGAACCCACCCCTAATTGGCTTTCCACGGTGATGGTCCCATGATGAGCGTCCACCGCGTTCTTTACGATTCGCGTGCCCAGGCCCGTACCTCCGGGTTTGGTGC
This sequence comes from Armatimonadota bacterium, assembly GCA_012961305.1. Lineage (GTDB taxonomy): Bacteria > Armatimonadota > UBA10988 > UBA10988 > DTZQ01 > DTZQ01. The sequence continues at coordinate 7,569 of DTZQ01000468.1, forward strand.
TGACGGCATCCTTAGTAAACAGTTTAGCCCTCACTTCCTCCGGCATTCCCCGTCCGGTGTCTTCTACCTCTATGATTAGACAGTTACCTTCAGGGAACTCACCATCCTCAAGAGCAGCGGTGCGGATGAAAATCTTGCCTCCGGCTGGGGTCTCAGGAATAGCATTGTTGACCAAATTGTAAATGGCGTTGTACATCCGCTTCTGGTCAATGGGGGCCAGCGGCACTTCACTCAGTCCGTCTAAGTTGATTTCAATGCCGTTTTGCTCCGCCACCAGCCGGAGAGGGGTAACCACATTGTTCACAAGGTCGTTGATGTTCAGCATTTCAAAGTTGGGTTCCGAAACGATGCCTTTAACGCAATCGGCAATTTCCCGCACCCGGTCCTGTACCGCCTTGGAACCGCTGAGAAACATATCTACCGCCTCGGGATAAAACTCCCGTAGAAATTGACTGGCATCTTGCAAGCGCTGTTTCCATTCGGTTCCCCCTCCGTCGGCAGAGAGCAGTTCGTCCATTTCAGCAAAGTAGGATTCAAAGAGCATCTGCAGCGTTTGCGCACAGACCTGAATGGGAGTAATCATATTTTTGATGTCGTGACTAATGTCTCCCATCAATTTGACTACTACGGCCAATTTGGCTTCCTCATAGAGTCGCTGGCTTTCAATGGCTGCGGCTGCCTGTGCGGAGAGAATCATGAGCAGTTCAATGTCATGTTCGTCGAAGAACTCACCGCCTTCTTTGTTGAGAATTTGCATCACCCCGATAGGTTCCCCTTCGATGCTTTTGAGGGGCACCGTAACCATGTTACGGGTGCGGTACTTGGTTTTGTCGTCAATCTCCCTCAAGTGCCGCTTGTCCTGAGACACATCCCGACTCAATTTGGGTTTGCCCGTGGTGAACACCTCGCCGGCAATGCCCTGGTTGGGCTCCAGTCTCATGCCCATGAGCACATCCCGGGCTTCGCCAATAACATGCCGGAAGACCAGTTTGTCCTCCTCCTCGTCGTACAGCAGGATGGAACCAGCATTGGCGTGGACGGACTTGAGACACTCCTCCAGGGTCTCCTCCAAGAGGGCGTCCAGGTCCGTGGTCCCGGACAGACGGGCGCTGATGCGGTGGACCGCGGCTAACTGATTATTGCGCTCCTCCAGTTGCCTGCGCAAATAGGTTACTTCTTTTTCCAATTCCTCTTTATTCACCATCATGATTCTCGCACCCCGCACAACAGTTTTTCTCCCCCTTCCCGATTCGCTCTAAAAACAGCCCTCCTGGGCCGGAAAAACTAAGGCACGCATTCACTTACAAAATACGTAACGACCACGACCGCCAAAGCGTTCCCGCCTTAGGTCTCCGTTCCTGATTTATGCTCTGACCCTTCGTCCCCCTCCTCCACCTCCGGGGCAGAGGCGGTTTCCGCTTCCATCCGCCGGCGCTCTGCCTGTTCAATCCAACCTTCCACCAATTGTAACGGGTCCCCCTGGGCCCGGGCCCGCTCGTACACGGCCAAGGCTCCCTCGAAGTCGCCCTGCTCCAGAAGGGCCTGCCCGAGGAGGTGATAGGCAAACAAATTGCTTGCATCCAAAGCCAAAGCCTTCTCACAAAGGGTCTGCGCCTCTTCCGTCTCTCCCCGGCGCAGGGCACTGCGAGCGGCCCGCACGTACTCCTCGGCGATGGTTTCCTCCGTTGCCGGCGTGTAGGTCAAAGGCTCCGGCGGGAGCGGTTCTGCTTTGGGTTCCTCCGGCGGCGGAGGGTTGAAAACGAACTTGATGAACTCCCAAAGGGTACGCAGTTTCTCCATTTTTCGTATTTTTCGACACCGGAGAGGAAATTCCTCCCTCCCGCAGTTGTTTTTCCCCCAAATCTGTGGTATAATATTCCCTTCAGCCGCCATTCACCTTTCCCTCCCTGCCGTGCCCTGAGCGAGTGCCGGGAAGAAGGTGGGCAGGAAGTACTAACCCCTGGCGGCTGACTGCTTACTAAAATGGGAGTGGTAAACCATGCCCGAAGTCCACAGCACCATCCTCATCCGCGCTCCGGCGGACCGGGTGTACGAACTGGCCAAGGACATCGAGGGATTGGCGGCGTACATCGCCGATGTGGAGAGCATCCACGTGGTGGAGCGAGCGGAGGGCCGAACGGTAACTGAGTGGGTGGGAGTAATCCGGGAGTTCCGGCGCAAAGTTAAGTGGACGGAAGAAGACCATTGGGATGACCAGGCGCGGGTATGCACTTTTGAGCAAATTAAGGGGGATTTTACAGTCTACCGGGGCACTTGGGCCTTTCGGGAAACGCCGGAAGGCACCCAGGTAGTTTTAGACCTGACCTATGAACTGGAGATACCGCTCATTGGTCCGCTGATTAAACGTCTCCTCCACCGCATCGTCCAAAACAGTTGCGAGAGCATCCAGCAGGGACTCAAAGAGCGGGCGGAGCAGTGAACCAACGGCGTGGGTCCTGAACGCCTGTTCCAGGCGCTTTAGCGCCGTCTTAAGGGGTTCTAACGGGGCTGAAGCCCCTGACTCCAAAGGACCTTCTTGTCCCTCGTCCCTTGCCCCTACCCTTGCCCTCCCCGCGTGTGGGGAGGGGGCCGGCGGGTGAGAGCCGCCGGAGTAGCAAGGGAATTAAGGGTTGGATTGGGGAAGGACTGGGGCCGGATTTGACGAAACAGGGAGTGTGGATTACAATTCTGATGGGGAGGAGGAGCCGTGGGTGAGAGCATCTCCCGGAGGGATTTTTTGAGGGGAGCCATGCTGGCCGGACTGTCTGCCTATGGGTTGGCGGAGGTGTCATCCCCCGGCCAGGGAGCAGAAACGAAAACAGCCCTGGCAGGTCGCGCCAGAGAGGTTCTGGCTCACCATACGAAGGCCATCGAGGGAGAAAGGGGGCAAGAATAAAGGTCCGAGGAGGGTAGGCGATGCCGATTTCGGAAGGGGAAAAACGGATAGAATGTCCGCGCTGTCACGCGCTTAACCCTTCTGAGGTGACCACCTGTCAGTGGTGCGGGCAGGTTTTCCGGCCCCACCGTCTGCATCCTGAACTGGTCTCGCCGGCAAAGGAAGAAAGGCCTCGTGTCACCTCCGAGGTGCAGCACCTGTTGGCCCTGGCGGAGCAGGCGCGTTTGGACGGAGATGATTTGGAACTACGCCACTACTGCGAACGGGTTTTGGAACTTTCCCCCGGCCATCCGACCGCCTGGCGGATGTTGCGTGAACTGGACCAGCGAGGGGAGGAGATAACCCAGCGACGCCGGCGATTTCGGTGGATTCTCACCCTGGTTACTGGATGTCTGGCCCTCCTGCTGGGGATAGTGATTCCCAACC
>DTZQ01000469.1 GCA_012961305.1 Armatimonadota bacterium
AAAAGATGCTATTTTCGCTAATCAAATGGGTTGCAGATATATTATTACCAAAAACACGGGGGAAATAAAAGGCGTAAAGTCCATCGGTGACGAAGGCATATTGAACGATGAGTGAGAAGTGAGACCCTGATGACCCGGACATTTCCGTTTTGTTTGCTGCTTTCGACCCTATTGCACGCGGGCCTGCTGGTGGGCATTCCGGCTCCGCGCCCAGCCCCGCTGCCCCAGCGGGCACAAGTGGTGCCGGTACGGGTGGTGTATGTGACTCCGACGCCCCAGCCGCCGGAGGGAACACAACCGCTTTGGTCTCCCCTTCCTCAGAACGAGGATACGCCGTCCCTTCCTTCCCCTCCACCGGCAGCGAAAGGAAAGGGAACCAAGGGGCCGGTGGACCGGGAAAGGGCGGACGAGGGTAAGGCAAGGCCAGCGGTGATGCGCGACGCGCAACCTGCTCCTTCCATTTCGCCGCCCCGCCGTTCCGAACCTTCACTTCCTTCGCCGGCCAAACAGCCCCCGCCGCGGCCGACACCTCCCCCGCCGGACGAAAGGTTGGCCCGGGCCACCCTCAGCCGTTCCCCCTCTGCGACGGTGAAACCTTCCGCGCCAGAACCTACCTCGCCTTTGGAACCAGCCCTCGTGCCGGAACGGACTTGGGGGCCCTCGCCCCTGATTACAGCCCCCTCGTCAGTTTCAGATGTCTCTTCGCCCGTACCCTCGGAACCGTCCTTACCCTCGTCCTCGAAACAGACTGCTCCTCATCTGACACCCTCCCTTCCGCTGCCCTCCGCCACCTCTCCGCGGCGGCGAAGGCCTCTGTTGGGCAGGACAGCAGTTCCGTCAGTTCGCCTGCCCTCCACCGGGCTTCCAGAATTCCAGGGGGAGCCGACCAATACCGGGGTTTCTGAGCCAGCCTCAAGGCCAACCGTCGGGCCCGCGGGTTTAAGAACAACTCGGCCGACTCCCGCTGTCCCCGGAGCCTCCGCTTCTACTCCTGGCTTCCCCTCTGCAGCAGGAACCCCTTCGGCAGGAGTATCCCCTTATTTGTCCCACTCAAGCACTTCGCGGACGCCCTCTGGGGGTCTTCCGGTGGCCGGTCCCCTTCAACCGCGCCGGCGTTCCATCGCCCCTCTGGGCCGAGGGCCGGGTGGGGGGCCTGCAAACCCGCGACGGCCTGCCTCCTCGGCGGCCAGCAGTTCGGAAAGGCCAGAAACGGAAGGGGAGGCTAAGCCTGACAAGGAGGAAACTGGCTACACTGGCCTCATCGTGGACGCCCGTGGATTGGGCCCGGTGAAGCGGGCCATGAGCCCGGCCCTAATCACGGAGCGGGGGGAGGTCATCTACGGACGCGGCAGCGGCATATATCCCACCCCAGATAGGGTGATTGAGCCGGGCCTTGTGCGCTATGCGCGGGGGACTTACGACCCCCAGGACCCGGTGGTTAGTGCTCCCAACGGGCAAGCGCAGCCGTTGGTGGTACGGGCTTTGGCGGTGAAAGGGTGGGACCTGATTATTTCTTCGCAAGATGGGGAGCGCATTCGGCAGGAGAACCAGCGGAACCACTTCCTCCAAAAGTGCCGGGTGATATTTGTCACCGATTGAGCCCGTTGGAACGAGCCCAAATATGATAGGACTTACCGTAACTACTCAGCCGGTTCAACATGATTGACCGGAATGAAAATACCGGTTAAAATTATGGTGGTGAATTGAGACGGGAGACCG
>DTZQ01000470.1 GCA_012961305.1 Armatimonadota bacterium
ACAACGCCACCGGCGATGATTTTCGGGGGCGTCTGAGGGTACGACTGCTCAGCGGTGGAAAGGGGCTGGCGCAGAAGTCGCTCCCCGTCGAAGCGATTCCCCCGCTGGGTCGCCATCGCGTTGCCCTCGCCCTCTCGCTTCCCCCCTCGACGCCCGCTGGCCCGGCGACGCTCGAACTGACGCTGACGCGCGATGGGCGAACGGTGAGCGTCAATCGGCACCGAGTCGTGGTGCATCGTCGAAGCGAATCCGCTCCCTTGACGACGAAGGCGAAGGTGGCTCTGTACGAGCGGGTCTCCGGGGAGGAATCGGCGGCGGCCTTGCTTCGCGATTTCGGCGTGGCCTTTCAGTCCATCGAGGACCTGGCCCGCCTCGAGGACTTCGACCTGCTCATGCTGGGTCGCGACAGCGCCGACGCGAACGTGTTTCGCCACGCGGAGAGCATCCGCCGTTTCATCGAGGCGGGCGGTCGGATGCTGACGTTCGAGCAGAGCCTCTCCGCTCCCGTTCCCTGGGCGCCGGCGCTGCATTGGGAATCCTGCGGGCCGGTTCCGCGAGCCGACCCCCTCGACCTGCGCCATCCGCTTTTCCGAGGTCTGGAGCCGCTCGATTTCGAGGACTGGTCTCCCGACCACTTCCTCTACGACACCTATCTGAAACCGCTCAACGCCAACGTGCTGGTCATGGGCGCCACCCCGCGCACCGGTTTCGCTCACTCCCAGCCGCCGGATTTCGGGATGCTGGTCGCGGAGTTTCGTCTGGGGCGAGGTGTCTGCCTTCTGTCTCAACTTCAGGTAACCCGCCACTACCGAAGCGACAGCGTGGCGCGACTCTTCGCCTACAACCTCCTGAGGCACCTTCTCAGCGGGCCGGCCGACCTGGAAGCGGTGCGTCTCCTTGAGGGCGACACCGGCCAGGCCCTCCCCACGCCTCCGCCCGAAGAGAACGCTCTGCGCCTCCTCAACCTGCGCCGCTTCAGCAACCGCTCCCTCGAGGACACGGACGGCAGCGGCTGGATGGGTTTGAAGGAAGGGCTGACCGGACTGTCTCCGGGGAGGAAATTGCTGGGCGGCGTTCTCTTCCGGGTGGACGAGAAAGGCATCGTCCTCGGTCGTTCTCCCCGCAGGCCAGGCCTCGAGTTTCCCGCCTCGGTGGAGCGCATCGGCATCTGGGCGAACGTGGCCCGAATTTATTTCCTCCACACAGCCTCCTGGGTAGCGGCGAAGGAGGGCGAGGAACTGCTGCGGTACGTATTCACCTACCGCGATGGTCGAAAGGAAGCGTTCATCGTCCGCAACGGACGAGACCTCGCCGACTGGCACCGCGCCACCTCCCATCCCAACGCCCGCATCGTGTGGGTTTCCCCCGCCGGGAAGGCTCTGTTTTTGAGCACGTGGGGGAACCCCCACCCGGAGAAGCGCATCAAATGGATGGACATCGAAGTCGCCCCTCGCGGCCTGGTGGGCATCGTGGCCATTACCGCTGTGCTGGCCGGTTCCCAACGGTGAATCCAGCCGGCATGTGGTCCCTCGCTGGACCGTTGCCGAGGGAGGGGAAAACGTGGAGGCGGAGCAACTTGCCGGACTCGCTTGCCAGGTTGAAGGGAGCGAGTAAAACTCGAACCGTGCTCAATTCTCAGAGAGGGGGCGAACATGCTTGAGCATTGGATTGGTAGCAGGTTGATTATCCTGCTCGCGGCATTGACCTGCGCTGGGTCGATGGAATGCATAATTTTCCCCAGCGAGAATTGAAAGGAGGGCTGCTATGAGAGTAATTGCCCTGATGGTAGCAACCTGGTGTTGCTGCTTGATATTCAGTGAGGAAGGAGGCAACAAAGTGCGAGTGACGCCCCGGGAGACTGACGAACTACTGGCCAATCCCGGCATGGGTTGGCAGACTTTCCATCGCTTCGCCAATGAGGACGAAAACTTGGCCGGTCTGCCCAGTACTTGTGCCTATTTCCGTTTCTACTGGCGGGACCTGGAACCGGCAGAGGGAAAGATTGATTTTGCCAAACTCGATTCTCTCCTTGCCCGAGCCAGGAAGGCAGGGCAGAAGTTGGCCTTTCGCATCATGTGCGCCGGTACTACCCAGGATTACCTGTACGTACCGCAATGGCTGAAGGACAAAGGTTGCCGGGGTTTCGAGTACCGACGTCGAGGTCAAGGCCCTAAACACTGGGTGCCCGACATGGATGACCCTATCTTTCAAGAGGCCCATTTTCGGTTGATTCGCGAACTGGGGAACCGCTACGATGGCCATCCTGACTTGGATTTGGTGGACATTGGTTCGGTGGGATTGTGGGGCGAATGGCACATGAGCGGTACGGGGGTGGAACTACCCCGCCTGGAGACCCGCCTGGCCATTATTGACGCCTATTGTCGAGCCTTCCCCCAGACGCCCAAGGTCATGCTTATTGGCGATGAGGAAGGCATGAAACATGCGATTCGCCAGGGCTGTGGCTGGCGGGCTGACTGCCTGGGAGATATGGGCGGCTTCTCGAAGACCTGGAACCACATGGAACATTTCTATCCGCAGCAGATTCGGCGAACGGGGGCAGAGGAAGCCTGGAAGAAGGCCCCAGTGGCCTTCGAGACTTGCTGGGATATGCGCAAGTGGAAGCGGGAGGGATGGGATATTCGCTACATTTTCGATTACGCCCTGAACTACCATGTCAGTTATCTCAACAACAAGTCCGCGCCCATCCCTGCAGGCACGCGAGGGGAAGTTGAACGCTTACTGCGCCACATGGGTTACCGCCTTGTTCTAAGGCAACTGGAGCACGAAGCCACCCTAAAACCCGGCTCCCCTCTCGCCCTGGATATGATTTGGGAGAATGTGGGTGTTGCTCCTCCTTATCGGGATTACCTGCTCGCCTTCCGACTGACTGAAAAGGCAAGTCAAAGGCAGCGCATTTTCACAACTGAGACCTCTATTAAGGGCTGGCTGCCGGGAGAAGTAAAGGTCACCGAATCGCTGCGCCTGCCTCTCAATCTTCCCGCAGGCCGCTACGAACTGGCCCTGGCCATCGTGGAACCTGACACCCACCGGCCCGCCATCCGTCTGGCCATCGCCGGGCGAGCCGCTGATGGCTGGTATCCCCTCAGCCAAGTGGAAATAGCAAGCGATTGATGCGCTTCCACGTAAAGGTGAACCGCAGGAGTGCTCCCGCACCCCAGTTTCGGGGTCAACCAAGAACCCACTCCGGCGACCGTTTAGGCCAATTTATTCTCTTGGCCGTCTAAGTCCAAGGTATAGCACAGAATTGGAATCTTGCAGCAAAGGTTCAGCACTCCATAGTCGTCCGGGAACCAGGTCCAACCCCTTGACAATCCCCGTTTTGGGTGCTATCCTTAGAGGAACGCACTCTCTAACCCAGTATAGCCTCTTTTGCCTTTTAATGCAAGAGGCCAGGTTGGTCTAAAAGGTTCACCCCAGCAATTATGAATGGAGGAGTAAGCAGAATGGCTGTGCGGAGGCCTCAGCCAAACAATTCTATGAGTTTCTATGCGATTTGGAACAGGCACATTACACCTTGCTGGACGATACCCTGTTATACCTGGACAAACCCCCAGAATGGTTTGCCAAGTTCGAACTACGGTAGATGGCGGATAGAAGGAAATGTATGTGTTGGGTTTGGGCGGTAGCCCTCGGGAAGGTGGGAATACCGATTTGCTACTGGAGCGGGCCTTGGCAGGTGCAGCGCAAGCGGGAGCCCAAGTGGAAAAGGTAATCCTCAACCGCCTGCATCTGACTCCCTGTCAACATTGCGACGGCTGTCGGCAGACGGGCCAATGTATAATTGAGGACGACTTGCAAGGACTTTATCCGAAGTTGAAAAAGGCCGAAGGGCTGATTTTGGCCTCACCCATTTTCTTCCTGGGCGTGACGGCGCAGACCAAAATCCTGATTGACCGCTGTCAGGCATTTTGGGCCGCCAAGTATCTCCTGGGGCACCGCTGGCGAACCCGCGATGGCCAGCCCCGCCGGGGGCTGTTTATCTCCGTCAGCGCTCACCCCTGCCCTGACCACTTTCCACCAGCCATTGCCACGGTGAAAGCATTCTTTGCCACCCTGGACGTCATCTATGCTGAGGAGTTGCTCTTCCCCGGTGTAGGCGAAAAAGGTGCCATCGTCCGCCACCCAACGGCCCTGCAAGAGGCCTTCGCCGCCGGCCAGCGGTTGGTAACTGGAATACAGGATGCGGGAGGCAAGAGGTCTCACAAGCCATAGGTCCTTTATGCCCGTTCTGCTAACAGGGCGGTGTAGACTTCCTGCATGGCGGCGACGTGGCGTTCCAGGGTGAAGTGGGTCTGCACGCGCTGGCGTGCTTGCTGACCCAGGGTGGCGGCCCAGGCTGGGTCGCGAGCCAGGGACAGCAGGGCCTCGGCCAGAGCGGCAGCATCATCCGGCGGCACCAGCAGACCGCTTATCCCCTCCTCCACGATTTCCCGCGGCCCGCCGAGGTTCGTGGCCACTACCGGCTTGCCCAAACTCATGGCCTCGATTAGAGCCCGGCCAAAGGGTTCGCGCCGCGAAGGCAAGACAAACACGTCCAGCGCGGAAAGCAGGTCAGCCACGTCGGTGCGGTAGCCCAAGAAATGCACTCGGTCGCGGATGCCCAACTGTTCCGCCCAGGCGCGCAGTTGCGCCGGATAGGTCGGGTGGTCGCCAAACAGGTCTTCCCCCACCAGGATAAAATGCGCGGTGGGTACAGCGGAAGCCACACGGGCCGCAGCCTCCAAAAAGCAACTATGGCCCTTCCAGGGCACCATCTGGGCCACCAAACCGACGGCCCAATCGTCCCCCGTCAGACCTAATTCCGCCCGCACCGCTGCCCGGGGCCGAGTGGGTTGGAAGGACTTTATGTCTATCCCGTTCCAGACCACCGTTATTTTCTCTGTGGGTACGCCGCTCTCCCGCAGATGTTCCCCAACGGCCTGAGAAATGGCAACTATGCGCGTGGCCTGCTGACCGAGCCACCTCCCCCACCATCCCAATGGAACCAAGTCCCGTACCTGCCATACCCAGGGCACTGCGGCTCGGCGCGCGGCCGGAGCCAGGTACAGGGCAGCCGTGCTGCTGTTGGCGTGGGCTAAAGCAAACCCCTGGCCCAGAAGTCGCCCCAACCGCCGGCTGTTTAGCCACCAGTTAGCCCCGTAGCGGGCCAGTTGCCAAGGGACGCAGGTGCGCTTAAAGCGCAGCAAGGGTAGGTATTCCACCGGCACCCTTAAGGCTGCCAATCGCTCTCCCAACGGGCCGGGTCGAGGCAGCAGGGCGTAGGGAGCAAATTGCGAACGGTCGAGGCCCCGCAGCAGTTCGGTCAAACTGACCTCCGCGCCGCTGATGAGCGCAGTGTGGTTCAGGTACAAAATCCGCCATATCATGGAGAAAGTTTCCAATTAGGCAGTTGCCCAACCCGAATTTACTCGGCTCGCTTGCACTCCACCAAATCCGCGATGGCGTTGACCGTAGCGAACAGGTCGAGGCTGAATTCCTCCTCCTCAACCGTTACCCCATATTCCTCCTCCAGGCCCACTACTATTTCGAACAGGGCCACGGAATCTATGCCATAAGTGCTCATCAGCGGCGCATCGTCCTCGAGGTCCTCCGGGTCGAGGTCGAGGAAACACCGCTCCACAATCATACGCTTTAGGTCGGCTTTCAAGGTTTCCCGGTTAGACATTTAACGCTCCTGTTGAGGTAGCAGTTAGCCGTATGGCTTAGGGTGGGAAAAGCGAAAGTACCGCCGTTGGTTAAGTCGGTTTCCCACCGACTGGGTAACCGTAGCCCAAGATTTCCATCTGGGGCAGGTCTAAGCGGCGAATTTAACCTTGTCAAGTTAATAAGTGGGCAGTTCTCCCACCTCCTCCACCCCCCAGCGGGGAAGGTCTCGCCAATGGACCGCCTCGTCCGGCGGCCCGTTCTCCTGCGCGAACACCTGTTGCCACCGCCGGGCGAAAATCCGCCCATTGCGCAGGGTGCGGTAGGCAAAGTTAATGTCCCCCGACCCCGCCGTAGTGACATTTTCAAAGTGGTACATCTCCACCTCTGGCACATAGACGCAGCGGTAGCCCAGTTGTTTAGCCCGGTAGCAGTAATCCAAATCCTCGTACTGCACGGGATTGAAAATCTCGTCCAGGGGGCCGAGTTCCTGGTAAAGGGAACAGCGAAACAGCCAACAGGCACTGATTAGGCCCTGGACCTCCTGCCGCCGATTGAACTCCAGTCGGTCTCGCGGCTCGCCCCGTCCCCGATACTGCACGCGCCCGCCGGGCGAAATGGCACAGCCCGCACATTCGATGAGGTAAGGAGGCCAGGGGAAAACGAGTTTCGGCCCCACAAGGCCAATGGTAGGGTCGGCCATCAGCACGGCCCGCAGTTTCGCCGCCCAGCGGGTATCCCGCACTGCGGTGTCGTTGTCCAGGAAGGCGATGTACTCCCCAGTCGCCTGGGCCAAGGCCTGATTGCGGCCGGTCACCGCGCCTACGTTCACCTCGTTCAGGATTTGCTGCACGCTCCAACCTCGCTCCTCGGCCCGCGCGGCAAAGGCGGCGAACACCTCACGAGTTTCATCGGTGGAACCGTTGTCCACCAGCCA
>DTZQ01000471.1 GCA_012961305.1 Armatimonadota bacterium
CGTGCGCGGGTTCGTCGCCAGGATTTCAGATTTGAGATTTCAGATTTGAAATTGGGAGGGGAGTTAGCCATGCTTTCGCTCTTGGTGATAAGTTGTCTCTGCCTATCCGGCGGCCTTGGGGGAGCGCCGGGGGAACCCAACCTCCGGGAGGCCTTTCCTTTGGGCGTCTATTGGCCCTGGGAGCGAACCGGGCCCCTGGCGGAGCGGAACGGTTTGGACAAGTGGGATTTTGTGGCCCGCGAACTGAACCAGTTGAGGGCCGATGGGGTTACTGACCTGTGGGTGGTCAACTTAGGCGTGCCTGAGTTGCCGCGATTGGGTGAAGAGTTAGCCGCCCGCGGGATGCGCCTGGTGGCCGCCCTGGCAGAACTGGACTACAAACCCGAATGGCGGCGGCGCAACTGGGAGTATCTGGGCAAGCACGCGCAGGCAGCGATTGCTTCCGTGGGCGACACTCCTGCCGTGCTGGCCTGGGGGCTGTGTGATGAGCCGCGCACGGCCTACCTGGAGGAAATCGAGACCTTCCGCCAGAAAATGGCCCGCTGGGACCCGGGCCGGCCGAGTGTAGTGGTAACGATGTGGCACGATACCCCGGCGGCCGCGGAGAAAACCAACCTGCCTGCTCTGTGCACCGACCTTTACCCCTTCTTCTCCAAAGGCAACCCCAACGGACCCAATCCCGCTCCCCGCTCCCGCCAATGGTACTTCGCCAACTGTCAGCGCACGGCCCAACTGGCAGCCGAGAAAGACATTCCCGCCTGGGTCATGCCGCAAGCCTACGCAGAAGTGTGGGGGCCGTGGCGCTACGATGAACGGGGCGACTTGGTCGCGCTGCCCAAAGCCTTCCTCCATTGGCGACCGCCGACCGTAGGCGAAATCCGCTGGCAGATTTGGAGCGCCCTGGCCGCGGGAATGCAGGGCTTCTACTTCTTCGTTTACCTCCCCTCACCCCGCGAGGCCGCCACGGCCAAACCTTACCAGGGACCCATTTTCCCGGAGGAAATCCGCCTCCAAGAGGAGACTCCTCTGCACTTCCCCGGTGCGCTTATCGCTCCCAACCGCCGCCGCACGCCCCAGTACGAGGCCATGGTTGAAACTTATCGCGCCCTTCGCCCGTTGATACCCCTTTTGAAACCCACCCGTCCTGCTCCCCTGCCGGAAGAAGTGAAGGCCGAGGGCGCCCGCCTGGGCCTGCTGTCGGGGCCGAAGGGCACGCGGTATCTCTTAGTGGTCAACGAGGATACGGAGCACGAGCGGGAGATAAGGGTCACCCTGCCCCCGGAAGTGCAGCAAGTGCGCAACCTGCGGACGGGTGAGGTACTGACTTCAGGCCCGGCGCGGACCGTGCGCCTCGAACTACGGCCCGGTGAGGGAACGGTGCTGGGACTGAAGGGTCAATAAAATGGGACAAAGGAAGTAAGTTGGATGAGGAGAAAACTTTTGCCGGAGGTGAAGAAGTAATGGGTGATATTTTTTGCCAATCGTGTGAGCATATGGATGAAGTGCCTAATGAATCCATAGCTTTGGTGGTCACCAGTCCCCCGTATTGGAATGCAATAGATTATGAGCAGCACGTCGCTGACCCAACGGAATGGTATCGCACTCGCCAGGGAAGTCCCTACGAGGAATATTTGGATTGGCTCCGGGTCTGCTTTACCGAGGTGTTCCGCAAGCTCAAGCCCGGCGGATTCTGCTGTGTAGTCATAGGCACCGTCTTGTATGAAGGTAGGCATTATCCGCTTCCCCACCATTTTACGAAGTTATTGGAAGACATAGGATATGAGTTCCATCAGGAGATTGTGTGGAACAAGGTAACCGGAGGAGTAAAGCGGGCGGGAGTAACCATTCAGAATCCCTATCCGGGGTACTACTGTCCTAATATCATGACCGAGAGCATTCTCATCTTCCGCCGACCTGGCCCCAAAATCTATGCGGACCGCTCGCCGGAAGAAAAAGAACGCAACCGATTGGATATTGACCAGATTTTCACCCGGGAATTAGCCAACAATGTCTGGCATATTGCTCCGGTGCCTCCCAATTCCATGCCCCATCCCTGTCCTTTCCCGGAGGAGATTCCTTATCGCCTGATATTGCTTTATTCTTACGAGGGTGATGCAGTCTTAGACCCCTTCCTGGGTATTGGTACCACGACAAAAGTAGCTCACGCTTTGGGACGGGACTACTACGGATACGAAGTGCAACCTAAATATGTTGAAATCGCCCGCAAGCGGTTGGAGGAACCTTTGCACTTGCGCGAACAGTTGATTTGCACTTATGAGAAAATGCCGGTAACCGATTCAGCCTACCGACGTAGTATCCAAAGACACGAACAGGAGACAGGGCAGATGACTCTACCGGACCTGCTTGTGCGTGAAACTTCCCGCAATTATCAACTACGCTCATCTTCCTGAGCCTTTGTCCAAGCCTCAACACTCAGGCTGAGCAATCCAAGTGTGCTGAAAGCACGCGGCAGAGGGCAACCTCAGAGCACTTCGGCCTGCTCCTCATTCCCACCCAGAAAGGGCCGCCCGTCAAAAGGGCAAATTATCCTCACCCAACGACACACGGTAAAGACAAACCCTGTGATTGTGCAAGTGAGGGACGGAACCTTTTCTCACTCGGCAATGGACACCGTTTGTCGCGTCTTTACTGCTTCGGCCGCCTTCAGGCACAGCAGCAGGGAATCGCGGGCCACCGCTCCCGCAATCAGGGTAGGTTCCTTGTCTTTCTCCACACAGTCCACTGCGTACTGTACCTCGCCCACAAAACCCGCCGTGGCCAGGTCCGTTTCCAGTTCCACCTTCTTTTCGTGCCGCTCTCCGTCCGGGGTGACCACCACCACCGGCAGGTCAGGTTGGTAGGAGGCCACATCCACTTCGGGGGAGACGTACACAGTAACCGGCTGGCCCCAGGTGGAGTTGAACTGCAACGTGGCCCGTTCAAAGTACACATCGTACCCGTGCTCAAAGGGCCGAGCAGCGGTGGCTACGGCCCCACTTTCGGCGGTGATACTGAGGTTCTGGCCATCGTAGAAGTAGTGGGCGGAGACATACTCCACCGTCTCCTCCTCGCCTTCGCCAACGACTAAACCAGAGGCCGCTACCCGGTCGGGCATACCGAACAAATACTGTACGAAGTCGGCGTCGTGGATGTGCAGGTCAATGATGGGCCCGCCAGTTTTCCTCACGTCAGCGATGTCGGCTGACCATTCGGGGCGGGAAATAATGCGCTTGAAATGCGCGGCCAGAAGCCGCCCGAAAAGGCCGCTGTCCAAGGTCTTCTTGATGAAGGCAAACTCCGGAATGAAGCGGAGCACCTGCGCTACCATCAGTTTCCGCCCCTTCCGTTTGGCCGTTTCCACCATACGGTCAGCATCTTCCACCGTGAGGGCGATGGGTTTTTCCACCAGTACGTGCTTGCCCGCTTCCAGGGCTTGCACGGCGACCTCGGCGTGCATGTTCGTGGGCAGGCAGATGTCCAGCAGGTCAAGGTCGGGGTCCGCAACGATGTCCGCCACTTGATTGTAGCGGCGGATGTTGCTCAAGTCGGCCGTACCGCCGTTGGGCCCGAAGTTGCCTTTGACCATCGTCCAGTCGCCCTGCAACTTGCGAGGGTTGCGGGTACACACGGCCACCACTTCCCCGTTGGCGATTTTCTCCGCCGCCCGGTAGTGAGTAACCCCCATGAAACCCAGTCCAGCAATGCCGATGCGAACCATAATTCATCCCTCCGTTTGCTCAGGAATGGTCAGATTTCCGCCCCTTATTATAGCCTGCCTCCAGAGGATTGTCAAGGGTTTTGGAGTCAGGCGCTTCAGCGCCATCTAACGGGTCTAAAGCCCCTCAGTCCAGAGGGAGGAGGAAATTCCCTCTGGCCCTCGAATTGTAAACCTAAAGCAACACTAACGGGAGGTGACCTATGCGCATCGCCAAGGGCGAGGGAAAACGGCAACCGGCGGACGTCCTTTACTGCCGGGCGACAGTTGATTTGAGCAGGGGCGAAGTTCATCTGGCCGAACTGCCCTGTGCGGACTGGGAAGACGTGTTGGGCGGCATTGGACGGGGCTTTAAGTTTCTGCGCGACTACCGGGTGACCCAAGCCTATGCACCCGACAGTCCGCTTTTGGTTTGCACCGGAGTGCTCACTGGCAGTGCGGTGATGACGGGCCTGCGGACTTATTTCTGCGCTTACAGTCCTCTGAAGCGGTCGCGCGGGGGGAAACCGGCCGCCATGTGGGCTGCAGGCAGCGGCAAGTTTGGCTCCAAACTGAAATGGACCGGAGTGGACGAAATGGTCCTGCGGGGCCGAGCCGCCCGGCCTACCTGCCTGGTCGTCCGAAGAGAGGGGGAGGGGGTGAAAATTTCGCTGGAAGACGCTTCAGACCTGATGGGACGGGGCACCCACGAGAAAATCATGCTTCTGCACGAACGATACCCCGAGGCGCATTTCGCGGTCATCGGCCCAGGCGGGGAAAATTGGGAAAATGTGTGCTACGGAGCCATTGCCCTGAGCACGGAAAACCAACTGCGGACCGGCGAAGAGAAATCGCGCTTTGCAGGTCGGGGCGGGATGGGCAGCCTGTTGGGCAGCAAAAACGTGCTGGCCATTGTTGCCCAAGCCCCCGAGGTGCGAGGAGAAATCACCCCTGCCCTGCGGGAAATCAACCGCACAGTAGCCCGAGGCGAGGGTTCCCGCAAGTTCCGCGACCCGGACAAAGGGGGATTGGGGGGCACTTGGTCCAATTGTCCCCCTCTCTTCGAAGCCGGCATTTTGCCCGAGCGCAACTTCTGGCCCACGGGCACCGACGCCCCCACCCGCCTCTTTCGGGAAGCACTGGAGCCTCAGTACCTCATCAGAGATGAGGCCTGTTTTCGGTGCGGCATCGCCTGCCACAAAAACGTCTATGAGCGCACCGACGGTCAGGCCGGGCCCTTCTACGTCAAGATGGACTATGAACCGCTCACCCTGTTAGGCTTGAACCTGGGCCTGTACGACCCGGAACAGGTGATGGCGCTGATTAAACTCAACGACCACTTGGGCTTGGATGCCATCAGCGCCGGAGTGGTGGTGGGCTACGTGATGGAGTACAACGAGCGGCATCCCGAGGCCCCGCTGGCGGGGGGCCTGACTTTCGGCGACTTTGCGGGGGCGCAGACTCTCCTGCGGCGCATCGCGGCTGGTGAGGAGCCGGATTTGGGCCGGGGGGTGCGACATCTGGCGGAGAAACTGGGCGAAACTGCTTATGCGATGGAATGCAAGGGGTTGGAACTGCCCGCGTACCTGCCGGAGACGAACCCCGGCTATCCTTTCGCCATCGCTGGCGGCCACATGAGCATGAGGACTATGTTCCTGCTCCTCTTCGAGGGGGAAACGTCCCTCGACTACTGGGAGGAGGCCATCGTCGAACGGGGACTGTACCAAGTACGGGATGACATGCTGGGGCTGTGCAAATTCAGCGGGCTGGAGATGGAAGAAGCAGCGCGGGCAGTCGCCGAGGTCACGGGCCTGGAAATAACCGGCGAGGAGTTGAAGCAAGCGGTGCGACGAACTTTCCTGCGCGGCTACGCTTTGGAGCGGCAACAGGGCTTTACAGAGGAGGACTATGACCTGCCAGCCCGCGTGTACGAGGAGCGTAATCCGAACCTCAAATTGCCCCAATTTATCAGCCGCGAGTTTTTCGCCGAAC
>DTZQ01000472.1 GCA_012961305.1 Armatimonadota bacterium
GGATTTCCTTTCCCCAAACCAACTTAAGCGAGGCGGTATTAAAGTTAACCTTGTCTTCCCAGCATGCCCAGCAGAAATTCCCAGACCTGAGGCACCTGAACTTGGGCCAAAGTTTCACCTCGCACCACTCCTACCCGCCTCCCCAAAGGGCCCACGCGGCGTGGGTCCGTAGGCCCATAAAGGCCCAAAGTGAGTACCCCCAGGGCCGCGGCTATGTGGAGGGGCCCGCTGTCTCCTCCCACGAAGGCCCCACACCGTTCCATTACCGCCATAAACTGCCGCAGGGAGAGTTCCCCGGCCAAGTTGAGGCCTCCCCCTTCCTCGGCGAGACGAGCGCACCGTTCCCGCTCCTCTGGGGAACCAAATACTAAGGGCACAGCCCCCCATTCCCTCCGTGCCCGGCGCATCAGGTGCACGAACCTCTCCGGGGGCCAGCATTTGCGGGGAACACTGGAGGAGGGATGTACCCCCAACAGCCAGGGGGCATTCTCCAAATCCAGTTGGCGCAGTTTCTTTTCCGCCCATTCCCGCTCTGCATCTTGCAGGAAAACTCGGGGCTGGTAGTCCTCCGCTTTCCCTCCGGCGGCCTCTGCCAGGGCCAAAAAGTCCCCCGCCAGGTGATTAGTGGTGTCGAAGGGCAGGGCGGAGGTAAAAAAGCACCGTACGCCACTTCTGAAGGCGAAGCCAAACCGCCGCGGACAGCCGCTGAGGAAGGCGGCCAGGGCTAAGGCAGTAGAGGAGGGGGAGAAAGAAACACACACCTGGGGCTTTACGCGCCGCAGCCAGCGGGCCATTTTCACTACCTCGCCCCTTCCCAGCGGCCGGGGCCACAGTTCGTCTATGGCCGGATTTCCCTCTAATACTGCCTTGGCCGCAGGATGTACTACCACCACCAGTCGCTCCTGAGGATACCCGGCCTTGAGAGCCCTCAGGGCCGGCTCGCTGAAAAGCACGTCCCCGATGTGGTTGAGGGTCAGCGCGGCAACCGTACCCATGCCTTCCCTTTCCCCCTGGCTGTCCACCTAAAAATGGGTGTAAATCCAGTCCACCGCCTCCTTTAGGTCTGCGGCGATGAAGTCCGGCGGAATGGGCCATTGGGCCGCCCCCTCGGCCTCCTCTGCCCCGTAGCCCGTGCGCACCAGTACCGTGCGGCAACCGGCGGCCGTTCCGGCCTCGATGTCCGAACGGGAATCGCCCACGAAAACAGTTCGGGTTAGGTCCAAACCGAAATCGTAAGCAGCCCAATGAAGCAGGGTGGGACGGGGCTTGCGACAAGCACAACCTTCATCGGGACGGTGGGGACAGTGGTAAATGGCCGTCAACTTTGCCCCGGCACGGGCCAGTTCGCTGCGCAGTTTAGCGTGAATGCATGCCAACGTTTCGGGAGGGTACAAACCGCGCCCGAGGCCGGATTGGTTGGTGATGATGATGACCGGAACTTGACCTTGATTAAGCCGGGCTACGGCCTCTGCCGCGCCGGGAAGCAGTTGCAGTTCGTCAGGGTGCTTCACATGGTCCCGGCGCAGAACGTTAATCACCCCATCCCGGTCCAGGAAAACCGCGTCCAGGGACAGGGGTGGATTGGCCCCTGGGAGATAGCCCGCGTCTGAGAACTGGAGGATGCGCTCGACAATCTTGGTGGTGGAGTGGCCGTGGACGAGGGGGAGGAGAACCACCTTCCCGCCGTAGGCTTCCACGATGTGGCGTTCGGGCAGGGGTTTGTCGCGGTATTCGCCTGATTTGACGTACACCTCGGGGCGCAGGGCTTCCACCAAAGCCTCTGCGGTGTCCTCGTCGAAGAGACATACGTAGTCCACACACTCCAGCCCGGCCAGCATTTCGGCCCGTTCCTCCTGGGGAATGATGGGGCGGGCAGGGCCTTTCAGCCGCCGCACGGAATCGTCGGTGTTCAGGCCCACCACCAGGAAATCGCCCTGAGCCCGCGCCCCCTGCAAACTGCGCAGGTGGCCGATGTGCAGCAGGTCGAAACAGCCGTTAGTGAAGGCACACTTTTCCCCCTGGGCCTGCCGGGCCTGCACAATTTGCACCAATTCCTCCCGGGGGATGATTTTCTGGCTCATGATGATTTTACCCTGAACTGGCTGCAACTTCGGTTGACTCCCGAACC
>DTZQ01000473.1 GCA_012961305.1 Armatimonadota bacterium
CAATCAGGTTGAACCGGCTGAGTAGTTACCCTCTTCTGAGGGTAGGGGTTTGGTGCCTAAGTAAGGGGCGGCTAACTTCAGCATTTCGGCGATGGCGGTGGGAAGGGTTAAAATTTGTCCCGTTGGAGCCGCTAAGCAAACCTCACCGACGGGTTTCACCTCCCGCTGGCGGACATTGGGCCTGACCGGCACGTGCCATTGTTCGGTTTCCGAGTTAAAGGTAGGTTCACCAGTGCGCAGCAAAAGGCGCGCGTGAGGGCGCAGAAACCTGAGAGCACGCTGTCGTGCCTGCTGGGCCGTGCCCACAGCGGAGCCCAATTCACGATTTATCCGACGAGCCAGCAACCCAGAAAGCGAAAGATGCGCTTCCCTGGCCTGTTGCTTCAATCGCTCATAAACCGGCTCAGGAAGTTTGATAACGATTTCGGTCGTGAGGACACCTCCCCTCCTGACCGCATACACTTGCGCTTCACCTTGCTGTATAGTATAATCCCTGCTGAAACCGTTGTCAAGTTTTTTCACTCTCATGATTGGCTCTCTCAGGAGTAATTCCTCTAACTCAGGCCCGGGGCGGGAGGTTCCTCCGTCCGATTTGAGGAGTGCATCCTCGCCGGTTGCTGAACTCCGCCGGGCAGCAGTGCCACTGCTGCTTGGTGTCCTGGGCATCGCCTTGACGGCTTGGGCCATCCGCCACACGGAGTTGGTTACCGGTCGCTACATCAGTTCCGGTGTGCCGCCCATCCCCGCCTTCGCTACCCTGCTGTTTCTGGTGCTGCTGCGCCCGGTGCTGGCGAGAATATCGCCGCGGTGGGTGTTGGACCGGGGCCAAATTTTTCTGGTGTATGCCATGATGACCATCGGGGTTGCCCTGGGGGGAGCGTACTTAGTGCGGGCGTTCCTGCCCCATCTGGTCTCGGTGCAATATTGGAGTCGGCACGACCCGGCGCTGGTGGGCTTGGACCGCTTTCTCCCTTGGTGGTATGCCCCAGGCGACCCTGAGGTGATTCGCCTTTATTTCGAGGGAACCTACACCAACCGCGTGCCCTGGGGTGCATGGCTGGGGCCGCTGCTGCGGTGGAGCGCTTTTTTCTTCGCCCTCTACCTGGGCGCGTTCAGTTTAGTGCTGCTTTGGCAGCGGCGGTGGATTCGCAGCGAACGGCTGACCTTTCCCCTGCTCTATCTCCCGCTGACGCTGACCGCGCCCGAGGCGGACATCAGCGCCGGGAAACTGTTCCGTCGCTCCCTCTTTTGGAGTGGTGTGGGTGTGGCCGCCCTCTTCAACGGTTTGAACATCGCCCACGCCTTACATCCAGCCGTGCCCGCGCCGGGCTTTCAGTACTCCCTGCGGGGTCTGTTTCCCACCCGGCCCTGGACGCCTTTCAATTCGATTCGGTTGTTCTTCATGCTGGAAACCATCGGTTTTGGCTATTTCATCCCGCTGGAGGTGACCTTTTCCACCTGGTTCTTTTACTTCCTCCTGCGGCTCTTCGCCGTGGCCGGTTTGGCGCGGGGCTACGAAATACCCGGCTTCCCCTTCACTCAGGAGCAATGCACGGGAGCCTATCTGGCCGTGGCCCTATTTCTGCTGTGGAGCGGCCGCCATCATTTGCGCGCGGTGCTTCGTTCGTGGGCCGGGCGCGGGGGAGCAGGGGAGCAAGGAGCCGCGCGGGAGGAACGCTGGGCCCTAATGGGGTTGCTCCTCAGCCTCGCGTTCGTGCTGATTTGGTGCCATCTCTCCCGGTTCCCACTCTTAGTGGCGGTGCCGTTTTTCGCGGTGCTGGGATGTTTCGTCCTGGTGTACGCCCGCTTGCGGGCGGAAACAGGCATGCCCAACGAGTTCATCTACCCCTACGGTTTGCCCAAGAGTTTGGTGGTCAACGCCTTCTCGGTGCCGGGCTTGTTAGACCTGGGCGGGGTGCGCACGATGGTGGTATTTTCCAGCCATGCCTGGCTCTCCCGGCACCATTACGGGCAAGCGATGGCCGCTTATCAATTGGACGGAGTGAAATTAGTAGAGGCGGGTCGCGTTCCGCGCTGGATTCTGATTCTGGCCCTGACTTTGGCCTTTGGCGTGGGCTTGGCCGGGGCGTTCTGGGCCCACCTGAGTGCCTACTACGAACTGGGCAGCAATATGGCGGCTGGCGGTACGGGACGGGGCGAGTACCGGGCCCGGGTGGCCCTCCAGGAGTACCAATGGACGGCGCACCAAATCGTTTTACAGCCTCCACGTGACCCGGTGCGCTTGGGCTTCACCCTTTGGGGTTTCGTCTTCGCCGCTATCCTGGCGGCTCTGCGAAGGCGCTTCCCCGGAGACCCCTTTCACCCTTTGGGCTTCATCTTGGCCACGGCCTACGGCGACACCAGTCCCTTCGTTTTTCCCCTGTTTGTAGCCTGGCTGGCCAAGGCTCTCATCCTGAAGATTGGCGGATTGAAACTCTATCGTAGGGGGATTCCCTTCTTCGTGGGTCTTATCGTGGGACACTTCTTCTGCGGCGGGGTGTTCTGGCCGGTGCTGAGCGTGCTCCTGGGGCCGGAGACGAGCCGAGCGTACCATTTGTACTTTGGGGGGTGAATTTGCCATGCTTTCGCGGGGGCAGTTGCCTTTTTGGGCAAAATCTGGTATAATTAAAGTAGGTGGTCAGCCTTCGCTCGTCGGTAGTATGGGTTATGGCTTATCGCGGGCCATACGTCACAAGCCACGGAGCAAAGGCTGAATGCTCAGGCAACGGGAGGTTGGAAAGGAGTCCCTGTCACCAATGCCCGAACTGCGGCTGTGCAACCGCCTCCGCTGGTGTGGGCTGGGAGGTTTGCTGCTCCTGTGGAGCCTTGCTGCTCCCAGTCTGGCGCAGATTGTACGCCCCTTGGATTTCAGTCACTCCCATTGGTTGTGGTACCCGGCCACGCCCCAGCCGCCAGAGGTGTATCTCCGGCACTCTTTTCGCCTGGAAGTGCCAATAGCCTCCGCTCATCTGCTCATTACGGCGGATGACGGATATGAGGCGTTCGTCAATGGCCAACGGGTGGGCAGGGGAGAGGATTGGGAACATCCTGATACCTATGACTTGGCCGGGCTTTTGGAGCCGGGGCTAAACGTCCTGGCGGTACGGGCTTGGAACCGGGAAGGGCCAGCAGGGGTGATTGCCACGCTGCGGGTAGTAGTGCAGGGAGGGCGTATGATAGAGTGGCCCTCGGATGCTACCTGGCGGGTGTGGGCAGAGCGGGTGGAGGGCTGGGAGAGGGTGGAGTTCGACGATTCGGTCTGGCTGCCAGCGCACCTGGTAGGGGCTTATCCCTGTCCGCCCTGGGGCCGGTTGGTGAAAATGTCGGCGGCGGAAATGCGGGCCTGGCTGGAGGAGCAACCCCTCACCCTGGAGGTGGAGGTGGTGCCCCACCCACCCCATTCTGAGTTTCGCGCTGCCTACCTCGACCCTGCCTTTGCCGCCCGTTACACTTCTTTCCTCACCCTGGACCGGGAAAGGGGCCTCATCCTCACCCCGGAAGGCCCGCGTCCGTTCCTGTGGGTGCACTACACTCAGCCCGGCCCGACGCCCGCCGACCCGCCGGTCAGCAGCCCCCTGGATTTTGACTACGACCTGTTAGAGGAGGATTTGCCCCGGTTGGCGAAGTTGGGAGCCAACCCGGCAGTGTCCGGGCTGGACTGGCGACATTTGCTCCGGGCCAACGGCACCTGGCGGGAACTCGCCGCTCCACCGCGGGGGCGGAACCTGCCTGAGTTCCAGTATGCCTATGAGGTTTACGATTACTTCTTCGACCGGGTACAGGCCCACGGATTGTACGCCCTGGTGCTGATGGACTATCGCTCGTTTCTGCCGAAGGAGGTGCTCACCCCGGAGCGGCTGGCCAACGTGCTGCTTTACGACCCCCTGTGGAGGACCATCCTCCGGGCGACCCAGAAGATTGCCCGCTATTTCAGCCGCCGGCCGGTCATCGCCGCCTGGGCTTTGGGAGCGGACGGCCTGCCCTTTGCCCCCGGCTGGGACAGTCCCCTGCTGCGGGAGCGGTTTCAGCAGTTTCTGGCGGCCCATTACGGTAGGGTAGAGAACCTCAAGACGATGTGGGGGACGGAGTATGACTTGCAAGCGGGAGAGGCCGCCCTTTGGCCGGAGCGCACCCTGCCCTCCGGACGGCGGGTGCGGGTGCCCCAGTTGCGGCGCACGCCGGAGGTTTTCGCCGCCTGGAATTACTTCGCCGATGTTCCTCTGCCCCCCTGTCCGCCCTACCGCGAACCGGAACCCCCCTACAAGCCGGTGACCGAGGCGGAACCGGCCCTGGAGGCGGTGCGCGAAAGCCCTATGTGGGTGGACTTCAATGCGTTTCGGGAGGAGTTGCTGTTGCAGCGGCTGAACGAGTGGGCGACGGCCATGCAGGAGGCTGCGCCGCATCACCTGCTCCAGTACGGGCAACAGGCCCCTTTTGCCACC
>DTZQ01000474.1 GCA_012961305.1 Armatimonadota bacterium
CTCCTCGCAGGGCCTGGACGTGGCTGCCAAACTCCGGTTGGAGGGTGGCAGCATAGAGGCTGGGCTGGGAGTAGAGCACCGCGAGGCCATCCTGTTGCCGTTCCGTGTGCAACAGCAGTTTGCCCAGGCCCGACTTAATGGCCCGTACCTCCTCCGCCGTCCACTGGAAGCAGGGGTAGGGGGTTAAACTGGGCGAAATGGCCACCTCGGTGCTCCCGCCGTAGGTGCCGCCGAAGGCGGCGAACCACCAGATGCTCTGTCCACCGTGCAGGAGGGTGTACCAGGGTGCGAACCGCTCAAAGGCCTCCTCTTTCCGCTGCGCGCCGAAGAAACCGCCGTACATGTACCCCCCGTACCAGAACCCTATCAGGGTCCCCGGCTGGGCGAAGGAGCGCACTGCTTCCACTTGCTCCGACTGCTGAAAATAGACGTTGCACAGGCTGAACTCCTGCATCAGTTTCCACCAATCATACCCGTTGTGCCAGTTGGTGCCGAAGGCACCATCAAAGCCCACGCGAGCCTGGGGGTCGGTGCGTCGAATCACGTCCCGGGCGAAGGCCAGCATGGCAGCAAAAACGCTGTCCACGTGCAGCCGGTGGTCAACCCACCGGGCGAATTGGCCGGTCTGTCGGGCCTCCTCCAGCGGGAGGGGCGTAGCCTCAGCAAAACTCTGCAAATTAGTGCCCCACTCTGCGTTGAGCCGCTCCACTGTCCCGTAAACCTCCCGCAAATAGCGGCGGAAATCGGCCAGACAGGTCTCTGACCAGCACAGGTCGTAGGGTTGACTGTTGAAGTAACACTCGTCCCCCAGGGTGTAGCCCAGGGGGTCGTGGGGAGCGAAGACCTGGGCGTTGGTGGTTAGTTTCCGCTCCTCGGCTGCGCGGTACTGGGGCTCGGTGAGGCAGGGCCGACGGATGCGGTCTTCTGGGGCGCCGGTGAAGAAGTAACGGGTCATATAGGGGATGGCCCGCAAGTCCTCCTCGAAGGCCGCGCGGGCGAAGTCGGGGTTGGTAGAGCAGTTGGTGAGCGTGTCCACGCCGTACCGCCGCAAAGTGCGCAGCACCTGCCGATGTACGAACTCGTGTGGCCCGCCGCCCGGCGGCCAGAGGCAGAAGGCCACGTCATCCCATTCCCGCCGCACCACACTGAACGAGGTCTCCGCCCGGTCCACCACCTCCCCCTGCACGCTCAGCGCTGCCCGTACCCAATGGACAATGGCCCGTGGTTCGGCCACTCGCACCCTAAGGGTAGCGGCCTTCTCCCCCGGCGGCACCGGCGCACTGCCCCGCCAAACAATGCGCCCCCGAGCGTCCACCACTTCCACCGCTACCGCGGTCACCTCCGGCGCACCTTCCCGCAGTTCGGCCTGTACGGTTACCGGCCAGCCAGCCTCTATGGAGGGAGGGTTCACGCTCAACCGGGCAAAGGCCACCTCGCTTTCCACCCTTACCGCAGTGGTGGCCCAGTTGAGGGCCTGTCCATTTTCCGTCAGGCGTACATCTGCGAAATACCGACCCCCAGACAGGCGAGGCAACGGCCAGGCCACTGAGGCCCCTTTCGGGCCGAGGCGCAGTGGTTGCCGCTTCCGGGCCCACACCCGGCCCTGAGGGGAACGGAGGGTGAACTCCACCTCTAAGGAACGCTCAGGTCCCCGGTTGGCCAGGTGGAAGGCCAGTTGTGGCCCTGGCCAGGCGGTACGGGGGAAGGTCAAGGTGGCCGGGAAATCGGCAAAAGTCACCGCTGGCACCCGCCGCGCTGCCCACAGCACAGCCTTAATGAGCAGACTTTGGTAGTACTCGTAATAGAGGTCGGAGTAGGGACCAGTCGCCGGTGGATTGGGGGTCAGGAAATGAGTCCGGCCTGCCCCACCGGGATAGGTCAACAGCACGACGCGCCCCTTTTTGAACTGCCGACAGGACACGAAATCCTCCGCCGTCTTTCCCTGCGCCATAGCCTCCGCAAAGGCCGGAAGGGCTGCTAAGGGCACGCCCGTGGTGACGAACTGCTGGGAGACATCTTCGGCCGCTTGGGAGAACGCCTGCTTAAAGTGCTCCGTTTGGCCGAAGTCGGCGTAGGCGTACACCAGACCGGTGCCGTCGTGGACCTGTTGGAGCAGGGCATACTCCACTTCTCGGGGGAAACGACGGGCATCGAAGTTGCCCAGCAGAATCACCTCGTACCGTCCCCGGAGGGCCTCCTGCAGTTGGGCTTTTACGTCCTCCTCAAAGGCTCCTATGGCTCGCTCCCACACCCGTCCCTGCGGGTTGGCCCCCAATTGCGTGCGGGAGTAGAGCAACACCGTTCGCCAGTTTAGGCTGAGCCGCTGGGCCAGTTCCAGGGTCTCCCTCTGGCCAGCCCGGGGGCCCAAGAAGAGGGCCTTTATGGGTCCTCCCGCCAGCGGTTTGGCCCAGGGGATGTGGGGCGTCACCACCTCCGGCGAGAGTTCGTAAAAGGCCCGAGAAAGTTCCACCTGGGCCGCCACCCCTGCCGTCAGGGCCAAGCCCACGACCCCCCAGAAGAAAGCAGAAAATAGCCTGTGCATCGGTTGACTCCTCTGACCTAAAGTTCGCTTTGTTGTAACTACTCAGCCGCTACGGCTATCATTATTAGACGCCATAGCCAGGCTAAGGTTGCTCATCCACTTATATTATCACACCAACCCGCCTTCTTGTAAACTCATGGACCCCTCACCCTAACACCGCTCAAATACTTCAATCCCTCTCCCCTCATCCCAGCCTCCAATCCCTCTCCCACTCCCTCTCCCTACTTCCTCAAAAATCTCTTCGCTCCCTTCAACTTCCTGAAACA
>DTZQ01000475.1 GCA_012961305.1 Armatimonadota bacterium
TGGGCGCGGGCGGGGTGCGCATCGGCGAAGGCTGGGGCGCAGATTTGAGCGACCCGGCCGGCCACACCAGCCACATCACCGTAGATAACAACATCATCCGCCGCGGCGGGAGAATCTTCTACGGCGCCGTGGGGGTGTGGATTGGTCACAGCCCCTACAACACGGTGACCCACAACGACATCTCCGATTTCTTCTACACCGGCATCTCCGTCGGCTGGGTCTGGGGCTACCGGGAGAGCCTGGCCCACCACAACACCATCGAGTTCAACCACATCCACCACTTAGGCTGGGGAGTGCTCAGCGACATGGGCGGAGTCTACACCTTGGGTGTCTCGCCGGGCACGACGGTGAGCAACAACGTCATCCACGACGTTTACTCCTACGACCGCTACGGACGCGGCGGCTGGGGGCTCTACAACGACGAGGGCAGCACCCATATCCTCCTGGAGAACAACCTCGTCTACAACGTGAAGACCGGCACCTATCACCAGCACTACGGCAAAGGGAGCCTTATCCGCAACAACATCCTGGCCTTCAGCATGGAGGGGCAGATTCAACGCTCGCGGGTGGAAGACCACCTCTCTTTCACCTTCGAGCGGAACATCGTCTATTGGAAGGAAGGCCCGCTGGCCACGGCGGGAAGAATCAACGACGATAAAGTCATCTTTCGGAACAACCTCTACTGGAAGGCCTCCGGCGAACCCATTGACTTCCAGGGCCTGACCCTCGAGGAGCGACAGGAACGCGGCTGGGACTTAGGCTCCCTCATCGCCGACCCCAAGTTCGTGGACCCCGACCAATACGACTTCCACCTGCAGCCCGACTCTCCCGCGTTCAAAATCGGCTTCCAGCCCTTTGATTACACCCAGGCAGGCGTTTACGGCGAGCCGGAGTGGCTCGAACTGGCACAGAGCGTGGAATTCCCCCCGGTGGAGTTCGCCCCTGAACCTCCGCCCCCGCCGCCCCTGACCCTGCATGACGATTTCGAGGTTACTCCCGTGGGAGCGCAACCAGCCGAGGCGCGGGTCTACGTCGAGAACAAAGGCGACTCCATCGCCGTCACCGAGGAAACTGCGGCCAGCGGCACGCACAGTTTGAAGATTGTGGACGCGCCCGGCCTTCAGCACGCCTACAACCCCCATTTCTTCTACGTTCCCCATCACACCGAGGGCCTGACCCGCTGCGCCTTCGATATGCGCATCGAGGCCGGAGTAGTGATGTATCACGAATGGCGCGACAATGCCCGTCCCTACCGAGTCGGCCCCAGTTTCTGGGTGCAGGAAGGTAAACTGCGCGTCGGCGGCAGGGAGTTGCTGGAACTCCCCGTCGGACAGTGGGTACACTTTGAAGTCCGCGCCGGGCTGGGCAGCCAGTCCACAGGCACCTGGGACCTCATCGTAACCCTGCCCGGCCAGGAACCTCAACGCTTCAGCGGGCTGAAGAACGGCAGCCCGGAGTGGAAAACGCTGACCTGGCTCGGTTTCAGCAGCACCGCCACCGAAAGGACGGTGTTCTACTTAGACAACTTGGAATTGACCAATTCCCTGGCCGAAAAATCCACCGAGGGCAAAGGAGAAAAGCAATGATGCGCTGGGCAAAAGTGTTTCTTTGGGGAACAGCAGGGCTCCTGCTGGCCAGCCCCGTGTTGGCCCAGGAGTGGGTCAACGTTCCGTTGGGCAGGGGGCCGGAGGGGATGGAAGGGTGGAAATGGGTGCCCTTCGTGCACGTGAACGCCCGCCTGGAACGGGTGGAACGTGCCGATGGTGACCAGCCGGCCCTGCGGGTAACCTTCAGTAAAACGGGCGAGGAGCGGCGTTTGCTGGCCCTGGAAGCCCAACCTCAGGGGAATCCCGCCGGGGCCAAAGCCTTAGGACTCAGATACCGCCTCATCCTACTCCCCTCTATCTCCCGACAGGCGGGGAGGCCGCGTCCGGTGCTGGTGGTCTTCGAGGAGGACGGCGGAGTGTGGTTCAAAGTCAGCGCCCAGCCTGTGGTTACCAACGAGTTCAGCGAACTGCGACTGCCGCTCACCTCGCTCAAGCAGGCCCAGTTCAGTCAGGACCCCAACGGCGCCCTGCAATGGAACCAGGTGGAAAAAGTCTGGGTGGGACTGGCCTTCGACGGGCCGGCCCAGGGAACTTTTGAACTGAGCCGGGCCTATTTCACCAGCGAACCTTACCGACCCAGCCAGCCGCTGCCCATCACCGGCCCCGGCCCGGGTCAATGGCGGGTAATCAAAGACCCCGCGGTGCAGGCGAAGGTGACCACTCCCAACGAAGGTCCCGGCGGGAAACCCTGCCTGAAGTTCGAGTTCACCCTCCCCGGCCGTCGCCACATGTACGCCCTGCCGGCCACGTCGGTGCCGGAAGCGGAGTTGGAGGGCTACTGTGCTCTGCGCTTCACCTACCGGGCAAAGTTGCCCCAAGGCATTAATGGCCTGCTGGTGACCCTCTGGGAACGCGACGGTTCCCAATACTATGCCGACCCCCCACCTCCCGCCAGCGAGGAATGGAAGACCGTCACCATTCCCTTCCAGTCGTTCCGACTGGGGGGCTGGAGCAAGGACGAAAACCAACGCCTGGACCTCGCCCAAATTAACACCATAGTCATCGGCCTGCACGGGACCACGTCCGAGGAGAGGGGAAGCGGCATCATCTGGGCCACAGACATTGAATTCGTGCCCGTTTCAACCCCTCATAA
>DTZQ01000476.1 GCA_012961305.1 Armatimonadota bacterium
ACATCTAAACCTACTGGCCGCCGGGCAGGCGGACAGTCTAAACGCTCGTGGAGAGGGAATCAGACTTGCACAGCAAGCATCCCTCGCTGAAGCGAGAATCTCCCCGAATTCATCGGGGAGAATGTCAAGAGGCGCAAATCTTACATGCTGCTGGCCATTGACATTGGTAACACCCATATTGTCTGGGGCGTTTACCGCACCGGGGAATTGGTGGCCCACTGGCGCGTGGCTACCCATCGGGAGAAGACGGCTGACGAGTACGCGCTCCAACTGCGGGGTTTGTTGGATTTTGAGGAGTTGACCCTGAACGAAATCGAGGCGGCGATTATTTCCAGCGTGGTACCGCCACTGATGGACCAGTTCAAAACTCTGTGCACGCGCTACCTCCAGTTGGAACCACTCATTGTGGGCGAAAATGTGGATGCTGGAATGCCCATTCGTTACGAGCACCCCGCCGAAGTCGGAGCCGACCGGTTGGTCAATGCGGTAGCAGCCAGCGATTTGTGTGGCACCCCCGTTATCATAGTGGACTTTGGCACGGCGACGACTGTGGATGCGGTATCGGCCCGGGGCGAATATTTGGGCGGGGCCATTGCGCCGGGCGTGGAGTTGGGAGCCCAAGCCCTGTTTGCCCGTACCGCGAAACTGCCCCGGGTGGAGTTGGCCCTGCCCCCTTCGGCCATTGGCCGCAATACCGTCCAGGCCATGCAGGCGGGCATCATGTACGGGACCGTAGGCACGGTGCGCGAATTGGTAACCCGTTTTCGGAGCGAATTGGGCTCCCGCACGCCGGTCGTGGCTACGGGTGGACTGTGTCGGGTCATCGCCCCGGAGACGGGGATTGTGGACCGTATCGAACCAGAACTGACCCTGCGCGGACTGTGGCTGATTTATCAGCGGGCCCGACCAACTTAGCCGCCGGAAGAAATACATCTCTGGCCTAAGCGTCACATCAGGGCTTCATAAGTACAATGTACCAGCCGTGCAGCATCCGGGAGGTGAAAATTGACCCTCCGCTGGTGTTAGCCCCCATGGCGGGAGTAACTGACCTCGCCTTCCGCCTGCTGTGCAAAGGGTTCGGTGCAGGACTGGTATGTACTGAGTTCGTCAGCGCCTACGGGTTGACCTACGGCAATCCCAAAACGCGAAGTTTTCTGCTGCTCCAGGAGGCGGAGCATCCGGTATCGGTGCAGATTTTCGGGGCTGAACCGGAGAGGATGGCGACAGCCGCAAAAATGGTGGAGGATGCAGGGGCCGACCTGGTAGATTTGAACCTGGGCTGTACCGCTCCCCAAATCGGGAAAATGGGAGCCGGGGCGCGCCTGCTGCAACATCCGCGGCGGGTGGCGGCCATTGTAGAAGCCATGGTGCGAACGGTAAGCATTCCGGTTACGGTGAAAACCCGCCTGGGCTGGTCGGAGGAAAATCTCAATGTGGTGGCCATTGCTCGCCTTTGTGAAGGGGCAGGAGCCGCGGCCATCGCCGTGCACGGGCGCACCGCACAGCAGAGGTTTCGCGGTCGAGCCAATTGGGAGGCTATTGGGGAGGTCAAGGCTGCGGTGAGCATTCCGGTCATCGGCAACGGCGATGTGCGCACCCCCGAGGACGCCCGGCGCATGTTCCAACAGACAGGCTGCCAGGCCGTAATGATTGGCCGAGGAGCGCGAGGTAATCCCTGGCTTTTCTCCCGTATAGCGCATTACCTGCGCACCGGCGAACTCCTCCCTCCTCCCACTCCTCAGGAACGGTTAGCCCTGGCCCTGCGGCATGGCCGAATGCTGAAGGAGTTGAAAGGCGAGCAGGTTGGCCTGCGGGAGATGCGAAAGCACCTGAGTTGGTACTTCCGGGGCCTACCGCACGCGGCCCGGTGGCGAGAGCGCGTGCACCGGGCCCGTACCTGGGAGGAGTTGGTGGAGACGATAGAAAATTACGGTCAACTTTTGGCGGCCGGCACTTTAAGACCCTCCCGTGAAAGGAGAAACTGAAGCCCGTGGATAAGTTCGCTTTTATCCTTCATCCCTTGGAGGTGAGCGATATTGCCCGCAAATATCCCTTTACCGCCAAACTGCCGCCGCGTTTGGTCGAATGGGCGGCTACCCGGTTCATTCGGCCTAAGGTGATTTCTTCCATTACTGGCATCCGGTCGCGGACCGGGGTGGAAATTGAGGGGATATTCGTGGGCTGTCCCCTGACCGCACGGAGGATGTTGGAGGAGGACGAGGCCTTTGTTCTGGCGAAAATCATTGCCGCGGGCCGGGTGGCGGAGGAGGAAGGAGCCAAGATTGTCGGGTTGGGAGCCTGGACTTCAGTAGTGGGCGACGCGGGGATAACGGTGGCCGAAAACCTGAACATTGCCGTGACTACCGGCAACTCCTACACCGCCGCCACCGCCCTGGAGGGAACCCGGCGCGCCGCCGCCTTGATGGGCACCGATTTGGCTCAGGCACGGGTAGCGGTCATCGGGGCCACGGGTTCC
>DTZQ01000477.1 GCA_012961305.1 Armatimonadota bacterium
CCCGTCCCCGGTCCTCGAAGGAAGCGGGAATATCAGCCTCCGGCTGAGTAGTCGCATTTCTGGAAGGATGTGAACGTATGGGAACCCTGGAAAGTGTCTTAGCCCTGCGGGCCTGAGGTGCGAACAATATTTTGAACTGTTAGAGAAGGTTTCCTGAGGGGGCGCCAATCTAAGGAGCACGGTCGTGGACATCGAAATTCGCGCTTTAGGACACATCTATCCGGGCAACATTACTGCCCTGCGGGACGTCTCGTTGAGCATTGGCCCCGGCGTGTTTGCCCTGTTGGGGCCCAATGGGGCGGGGAAAACAACGCTGATGCGCATTCTGGCTACCCTGCTGGAACCGACCTATGGGGAGGTGCAGGTGGATGGCCAGGATTTGTTCCGCCAGAAGGCCCTGGTGCGGCGGCAGTTGGGTTATTTGCCCCAAGATTTCGGCCTGTATGGGTCGTTGACCGTCTACGAAACCCTGGATTATTTCGGCCTGCTTTACCACCTAACGGGAAAGGAAGAGCGGGAACGGGCTATTGAGACCGCGCTGGAACAGACCCACCTCACGGAAGTGCGCAAGCAGCGGGTGGGAACCCTGTCCGGCGGCATGAGGCAGCGACTTGGTCTGGCGCAGGCCATGCTCAATTCCCCCCAACTGCTCATCGTAGATGAGCCCACGGCCGGCTTAGACCCGGAGGAACGGGTGCGTTTCCGCTCCTTGCTGGCCGAACTGGGAGCCGACCGGACGGTCATTCTGTCTACCCACATCGTCGCCGATGTAGAGGCCGTCGCCGACACCCTGGCCGTATTACACGAAGGCGAGGTGCGTTTCTACGGGCGTCCGGAACAGTTGCTGGCCCGCATCGCTGACCGGGTGTGGCAGGTGGAACTCGACCGGGAGGAATTGGTCGCCTTCAAGGAACAGCACCTGGTGACCGGGGTGTTCCGGGCCGCGAACCGAATGCAAGTTCGGCTGGTAGCGGAGAGCCTCGACCATCCCCGCGCTCGACAGGTATCACCAGCGTTGGAAGATGCTTACATCTGGCTGATGGGTGGGGGGAGACAGGACGTATGATGCAGGATGCAGGAGGGGGTACGATGGGTGGGGTGGTGAACTCGATATGGCGTTTGGCCCGCTACGAGTTTCGCTTGGGCTGGCGTAGTAGAGGCTTCTGGGCCCTGACCGCAGGTTGTGCTTTGATTGTTGCCGGTAGCAGTGCGCAACCTGGTACTCCGGCCGCCCTCGCGGCTGACTTCGTGGTGCGATTTTCGGCTGCTGGTCTGGGATTTGTGGCTATTTTCTGGTTGGGAGGAGTAGCCTGTCGGGACTTGAACCTTAATGCCGATGACCTCCTGTTGTCCAAACCCCAATCTCCGGCGCAATGGTTGTTGGCTCGATTTTTAGGTCATTATGCTCTGCTCCTGAGCATAGTAGGCTGGGAATTGGGAGCCGCTGCCCTGGCCCATAGGTTTTATGGAGGAACCCCCTGGCGGGGGATAGCCTATGTGGAAGCCTGGGGAGCGACCTTAGTTCCCCTATTGTTCCTGGGAGCCCTGGGGTTCACTATGAGTCTGTTAATAGGCACTCCCATCGCCGCCGGCGCTCCAGCCGTTTACTGGCTCTCCGTACTGCTGGGGCACCCTACCCTTTCCCCCCTGTTTAATCCCTCCCTGGGACAGAACCGAGGGATATATGGCTGTCTGGCCTTAGGGGTATTGGGATTGGGTTTAACCCTATATCGTTGGCGTTTGCGGGTCCGCCCCGCGAAAAGGGGAGTAATTATGGCAGGGGTGCTTCTTGCTTTGGGCTTGGGGAGAGGATACTGGCAGGCAAACCGCACTCATGACCCGTCGGTGCATACCCTTCCGCTGTTTACAGCCATCGCCGCCCAACACCTTCAAAAGGGAAAGCGAGCCCCTGGCTTCTGGCTGCCTGACCAACAGGGACGGCTGGTGGGACTACATCAGTTTGCCGGTGAAGTGTTGGTAGTGGGCCTATGGTCACCCTTAATCCGCGAGTCGGTGCCGCTGTTGCAGGACTTGGCCCTCTTGCAGCAGGAATTCAGGGAGAAAGGGGTCACCTGCATAGCGGTGTGCATTGCTGACGACCACACTACGGCACGTCGCTTCGCCCACGCCAATCGTTTTGACTACCCCCAACTGATGGATATAGGAGGCCATTGGGCCCAGCCCTTGCGGCGGGGTTCTCCCATAGCCGAGGCCTACGATGCGGATTGGCTGCCGCAGGTGGTTATCACCGACCAGGAACGGCGGGTCCGCTACCTGGGGCGGGCCGGCTCCGGGTGCTACTGGGAGGCGCTGCGCCCAGAAGTAATTCGTTTATTGACAGAAAATCAGCCGGTAGACTAATGGGTTTTTGCCGATAGGCCAATGGGGCCAAACTTGCCCCAAGGATGGGAAAAATGTTCGACAATCTTCGCCGCCTGTGGCGTTACAATTTACGGATTGTGTTGGGTCAAACCTATTGGCTGTTAGTAATACCCATCGCAGTCAGCCAATTGGTCCTCTTCTGGCATATGGCCATGGCGGTAACCTTCAAGCCGGTGACAGCGGCCCGAACGGCGGAACTGCTGGCTCCGGCCTTGGGGGCCTTCTTGTGCGCCTACGTTTTAGGGCCGGAGTATCAACTCACTGGCGAAATAACTTTCTGCAAACCCTTTGCAGTGCACCGCTTACTGCTACTGCGCCTGTTTTCGGTTTGGCTATTCGTGGGCCTGCTGCTGGCTACCATGTTTGCTGGGTACTATTTTGGCCTGGGGCCTTTCCCGGTGGGAATTACTATCCTGGCTGCTGTACCGTCGGTGCTGTTTCTGTCCCTGCTCAGCCTGACCGTGGCTACCCTGTTCCGTTCGCCGGGGGCTGGTTTGGCTGTGGCTGGGGCTTACTGGGCTTTAGACCTGTTGGGGGGAGCCGGGTTTCATCCCCTGCTTACCCTCCATGGTTGGGCGGAACGGCTGGCGGACAAAAACTTCTCCGAATGGTGGAAAACGAGCAAACTGTGCCTGCTGGGCCTGAGCCTCCTCCTGTACTTCATCAATGGCCGGCTGATGACCAGACCTCAAGTTCCCCGCCGCCGCTGGCGGACGGCAGCCAAAACCATCGGAGCCACTCTGGTTTTAGGGCTTTACCTGTACACAGGTGCGGCCTACAAGATTGTGGTGGGCCTGCGCGAGGAGCAAACCAACCCCCTTCAGGCTTGGCTGTGGTATCGCACCCAATTCTCTATGTACGGCCCGCTGCCCGTACCCTATCTCTTTGGGCCGGCTTTCGGCCATTACATAGGGGAAAGGCCCTCCCTCTCGGCGGTGTTGTCAGGCACTACCCTGTCCATCCTCCGCACCCCCGCCGCCGCCAGCCACTTAGCACTGGTGGCAGAACGGTATCCACACAGCCTTTGGGCCGACAATGCCCTGTTTGAACTGGGCCGCTGCTATGAGTATCAGGTGGATACGGTAACCCCTCCGGAGGAAACGGGGGCTTTGGACATCTATCGGAGGTTGGCTTCCAATTATCCCGATAGCCCTTTCTCTCCCCTGGCCTTAGAACGCTTCGCTCGCCTCGCTGCGCAAAAAGGACGCTGGAAAGAGGTGGAGTGGGCCCATAAGTTATTCCAAACGCATTATTCCAGCCATCCCGAAGCCTGGACTGCGGCCGAACTGTTAGTTAACGAATACCGCCGCCGAGGGGAAAAGAAGCCCAAATGGCACCAGCGAGCCCTGCAAATTGCCCAGCGGACGGTAAGGGTAACTTCCTGGAAACGACGGGCACGGGCTTTAAGTTTGCTGGGCGACCTCCTGCTGGAGGCCGGTCAGCGAGAGGCCGCTCGTCAACGGTATCGGGAAGCGCTCCAAGCAGCCGAAGCCGCGCTCCAACGGTTTCAGGAAGAATCCTTCACCGGCTCTCCCCGGGAGTTCTTAGAGCGCAGAGGGGAATTGGCCAGTGTGCGCCGGGAGATGCGGCAGAAATTGGCAGAACTGAAGTAGGGCAATAGCGTTCTGTACGGTGCTTTCAAATGCGGGTGAGCCGACCGCTTACGAGAGGAGTTTACGAGAGCCGCCGGGAAAGCCCACCCCCTTCAGGGATGGGAGGAGGTCACCCATGCCCCGTCGCAGCGAACGGGTCTTGAGGGGCGCAAGGGGCACCTATGCCCGTGCTCTGTACCGGGCGTGTGGTTTCACTCCGGAGGACTTGCGCCGCCCTTTAATCGCCGTGGTCAATTCCTGGGCGGACTTCGTGCCGGGCCACAGCCACCTGCGGGAACTGGCAGCACAGGTAAAAGAGGGCGTTCGCGCCGCGGGCGGTACGCCGGTGGAGTTCAACACCCCAGCCCCCTGTGATGGCCTCGCTCAGGGAGTGGGAATGCACTACGTCCTGCCCCTGCGGGACCTCATCGCAGCCTCAGTGGAATTGATGGTGGAAGCCCACCAGTTAGACGGAATGGTGTGCCTGTGTACCTGCGATAAAATCGTGCCTGGCATGTTAATGGCTGCGGCCCGGTTAAATTTGCCCACGGTGTTCGTTACGGGGGGAGTAATGCCCCCCTACCAGGGAACGAGGGGCGAAGGGAAAGGGCCTGGAGGCACCTGGCGGGTGGCGAGCGATGTGAAGGAGGCTATGGGTGCGTTCCAGGCAGGCAGAATCAGCGCGGAACAGTTGCGCGAGATTGAGGCCACGGCTTGCCCGGCCAGCGGCGGGTGTAACATGATGGGCACGGCCTCAACGATGTGTGCGGTGACTGAAGCCCTGGGCTTGTCCCTCCCCGGCAACGCCACGGCGGGAGCCACCACGGATGCCCTGCGGGAAATGGCCTATCGGG
The DNA here is from genome assembly GCA_012961305.1 of Armatimonadota bacterium. Lineage (GTDB taxonomy): Bacteria > Armatimonadota > UBA10988 > UBA10988 > DTZQ01 > DTZQ01. Next base: position 4,829 of record DTZQ01000477.1, read on the forward strand.
CAGGGGAGCAGGTGCTCGAACTCCTGCGGGCGGGAGCGACTTGCCAGCACTTCCTCACCGCCGAGGCCCTGGAAAACGCGGCCCGGCTGGCCCTGGCCATTGGCGGCTCGACCAATTTGGTCCTGCACCTGCCAGCCATTGCCGCCGAGGTGGGCCTGGAGTTGCCCCTGGCCTGGTTCGACCAACTGAGCCGCACCACCCCGTTGCTGGCGCAGTTCAAACCGGCTTCGCCCTACACCATCACCCACTTCGACGCCGCCGGAGGCGTGCGCGCAGTGCTGTACGAATTGAAACGTGGCGGTCTGTTGCACTCTCGCTGTCCGACCGTGGCTGGCCCTTCCTTGGGCAACTTGGCCGCCCGTCTGGAGAAAAAGGACGAGGGACCCGCCAACGCCTACGAAATCGTCCGTCCCTTTGAACAGCCCCTGTCCCCGGAGGGCGGTTTGGCAGTCCTTTACGGCAACCTCGCGCCAGAAGGGGCGGTGGTGAAACAGAGTGCCGTGGCTCCATCCATGCTCACGCACCTCGGGCCGGCGCGAGTGTTTGACTCCGAAGAGGAGGTCTGGGACCGGCTGTGGGAGGGCAAAATAGAGCCCGGCGAAGTGCTGGTCATCCGCTACGAAGGGCCTCGGGGAGGACCGGGGATGCGGGAGTTGTCCCTCCCCGCTGCGGTGTTGGTAGGGCGGGGATTGGACGACCGGGTGGCAATGGTAACCGATGGGCGCTACAGCGGGGCGACCCGAGGGCCCTGCATTGGACATGTGACCCCAGAGGCAGCAGTTGGCGGCCCTTTGGCCACGGTGGAGGAGGGAGACCGCATCCACTTAGACATCCCCCAGCGAAGGTTGGAAGTGGAACTGACAGAGACCGAAATTGAGAAACGTTTAGCCCATTGGCAGCCACCGCCGCCCAAAAAGACCCAGGGATTTTTAGCCCTGTATGCGAAGATGGTCGCCGGGGCCGACCGAGGAGCCCGGTGGAGTGGGTGAAGGACGAGGAAAGGATACGTCAATGTACCGTAATCTATTGTTGACGGCTGTATTTTGGGGCGGGGTGGGATGTATCACCGCCCAGGAAGTGCTGTTTGAGGATTCTTTTGCCGCCTATCCGCCCGGCTCGGCTGCGGAGGCCAACTGGCTGGTGGCCAGCGGGGAGTGGGAAGTGCAAGCCGGTGGTCTGCACAGCGCCAGCCGCTCCCGGGCCATCATTTCGGCCACCGCCAGCCCTCTGTTGGAAGCCCAAACGCTGGAGGTGACCTTGACCGTCCACCGCCGGGTGTCGGCCGAGGGTTGGGCCCATGCCGGGCTGATGCTCTACCACGATGGAAGCAATTTCTGGCGGTTGGGGCTGGTGGAGGCCCCCGACCTGACCACCCACCGCATTGAGTTGCTGGAGAACTACCGGGGCCGCTGGCAGGCCCAAAGCGAACCGGGCACCCAACTGCCCTCCCGTTCCGGCGGGGAGGGAACCTGGGACTACGGACGGCCCTATCGCCTGCGGCTGGTGCTTACCCCCCGGCTGCTGCGAGGTGAGGTGCGCGACGCCGCCACCGGCGAAATGCGGCGGTGGATTGAATATGACCTGTCCGGCGACGTGCCGGCCCTGCGGCGCGGTCGCCTAGCCCTGCAAACGGAGGGATTGGAAGTGACTTTCGACAATGCGCAAGTGACAGGCGAGCGGCCCCGTCCACCCCAACGGCGGCCTGGCCCGCCGCGAGTGGCGGTGCTCCGGGACGACTTGCCCGGTTTGAGTTCGGAACGGGCCGAGTTCGTGGCCGCCACCCTCCGCCCGGCCGGTTTCACGGTGACTTTTCTCACCGCCGACCAGTTGGCGGACCCGGCCCAGTTTTCAGCCCCCCAGTTCGACCTGCTGGTGCTGCCGGAGTGCCGGGTCTTCCCCCTGCCTGCCAAGCCTAACCTGCTGGCCTACTTGGAGGCCGGGGGAGCCCTGCTGGCCTTAGGGGGCCCGGCTTTCCAGCGTTTTCTCTGGCCCGCGAAGGGCGAATGGCTGCCCCTATCTGAGGCTTTCTCCCGCCTGCGGCCAGCCCATTTTCTCTTTGCGGACTTCGCGGCCGAGGACCTCTCTCGGTGGC
>DTZQ01000478.1 GCA_012961305.1 Armatimonadota bacterium
GCTCCCGCCGATGTGTTAATCACCCGTCAACCGCTGCGCACGCGACAGCCCGATGTGCTCTTCCTCAGCGCCCAGCGCACCGGCCTCACCAACCGCCAAAGCCTGCGCGGCCTCCAAAGCCTGGAAATGGCCCCTGACCTGGTGGTGGAAGTCCTCTCCCCCTCCGAAAACCCCACCGACTTGGCCGAAAAACTGGCCGATTACGCCCTTATCGGAGTGCAGGAGTGCTGGCTGGTGGACCCGGAGACGGAGACGGTGGAAGTGGTGCGCTGGTCGGGGGAGGGGAAGGAAGTACGGGAGTTGTTTGACTCTGGCGACACCCTTCGCTCCCAAGTGCTGCCCCTTTTGAAACTGCCGGTGACTGAGGTGTTTGCGTAGAAAGGATAAGGCAAACCATGTTCAACTTTGGCTGGGAATCACTGGGACTGGCCCTGGCCTTGGGGTTAGTGATGGGAACGTGGACCAGCGGCGAATATCCCACCTCTCCCTTGCGCCGTCACACGGAGACCATCACCACCAACCGTCACGAGTATCACCTAACGCTGGGCGGGACCATGGACGGCTTCAACACTCGCGACCCCATCGGCTATCAGGCCTGGATTCAGCGGTTTGAGCCGAACGTGGCGGTGAGGTTGGAAAACGTCGGCGAGGTGCCGGTGGTCAACCCCTGGCTGGTGGTCAACGGGAAGCGCCATTGGCGCACGGTGGAGGACATCCTCGCCGAGGTGCTGGGGCCGGAGATGAGCGAGGGGGAGAAGGCCCGCGCCCTTTGGGAGTTCCAGCGCCGACACCGCTTCCACGCTACCACCAACGACGCGGAAGTACGAGACCCGGTGAAGATGCTGAACGTGTACGGCTACACCCTGTGCGGCGACGATGCCCAGGTGCTCTGCGACCTGTGGCGGGCAGCGGGGCTGAAGGTGCGACGCGGCTGGCCCACGGGCCACAGCACGACGGAAGTGTGGTACGAGGGCCGCTGGCACCTGTTGGACGGCGACGAAAACATCATCTGCCTGCTGCGGGACAATGAAACCATCGCTTCGGAGGAGGACATCGTCCGCGACCACGACTTAATGAAGCGCACCCACACCTACGGTATCCTCACCCCCGACGACCGCTTCCGAGACGAGTTTTCCGCTTCGCTGCACACCCACGAGGGCGAGCGCCAGGGCGAATGGCGTTCCCACATTGGCCACCGGATGTATTTCACCCTGCGCCCCGGTGAGGCCCTGGTGTGGCGGTGGGACAATGTGGGCCGGTATCACGGACGCAACCTGCCCACTGGCCGGGGCCCGCGAGAAACCCAGCCCTTCAGCAACGGACGCTGGCTGTACCATCCTGACCTGCGGCGAGAGAGTTATCGCTTCGGAGTAGCGGAGAGAAAAACCTGCAGCAGGAGGCCGACCCGACCAAACCGGCCCTACATCCCCGCCGGGCAGGGGAACCCGCCCAGGTGACCTTTGTCCTGGCCAGTCCCTATGTGTTCGTTGGAGGCCGTCTGCAGGCCACCTTCCGCCGCGCCCAGGCTGCCGATGAGTGCCGCCTTTTGCTTTCCTTTGACGGACAGAAATGGCAGAAACTCTGGGCTGCGGAGCAGACCGGGAGGTTTGAAGCCTCGATAGACCTCAACCCTCAGTTCCCCCCCGAGGGCCCTCCTCGCTATCGCTACTGGGTGCGGTTTGCCTTTCGGGCCACCCGGGAACCAACTGACCTGGGGCTGGAAGAGGTGGCCTTCACCAACCTCCTGCAAATGGCCCCCCTTTCCCTGCCTGCTCTGGAATTGGGCGACAATACCATCCTCTACACCGATGAAACCGCTGCACCGCACGTCGTGCGGGTAACCCACGAGTGGGTAGAATGTTCCGCTTCTCGCCCGCCGGCCCCTCCGCCACGCCCCCTGTTTCCGGCCGCTGGAGCCGCGGTGGAGGGGACGAAGTTCACCTTCGCCTGGGAGCCGCCGGAAGACCCAGACGGCGACGCCATCGCCGATTATCACTTCCAACTGAGCCGCTGGCCCGACTGCCGCTGGGTGCTCTCCCCCAACTTCGACAAACTCATCTCCCGCACGGCCACGAAGGGCCAGGCGAAGTACGAAATCCCCTACCGGGGCCTGCTCAACCCCGGCCAGACCTACTACTGGCGCGTGCGGGCCCGGGATGCAGCCGGCGTGTGGGGGCCCTGGAGCGCGATTTGGCGGTTTACCCCTCAGGGGCCAGGGGTGCCCCTGAACGTGCAGGTGGAAGTCAACCGCGCTGCCCGCACTGTCACCTTGAAGTGGGAACCCAATCCTCAGGGCCGTCCGCCGGTGCGCTACAAGGTGTACGGCAGCAACGAAAAGGGGTTCACGGTCAGCGATGAACCCTACTTGGTGAACGTGGGCAACCAGGGCGAGAAACAGCGGGAAACTTTTCCGGCGAATTTGGTGGGAGAGACGACAGGGACGGAGATGGTGGTAGTCGGGCCCGGAGCCCCGCCGCGGGGGAACAAGGCCTTCTACCGGGTAGTGGCAGTAGATGCCCAGGGCGTAGAGAGTGGACCTTCGGACTACGCCACTGCCACCCGGCCCTTTGTTTACACCGCACCTGTCACTGCGGCCCGCACGGGGGAGACCTATCGTTACCAAATCAAGACGCTTTTCTCCTTAGGCGACCTGCGCTGTCGGCGCATCGGAGGCAACCCCTACAACGCAGCCTTTTGGGACCGGGAACAGCCGCGTTTTTCCCTCTTAGAAGGGCCGGCGTGGCTGACCCTAAATGAGGCCACGGGTGTGCTCACGGGGGTGCCCCCCGCGGGGGATGAGAGCCCACGACGGGTGACGGTGCAGGTGACCATCGAAGGCCTTGGGGCTGACACTCAGACCTTCCTTTTGCACGTGGAACCTGGCGGATAGGCCCTCCTGCGCACAAGCATAAAGCCGTATCACCTGATAGGTGACGCGATTGGGGCCCAACGTAGAAGACCCTGGTTTAGTCAATCCCTGACTTGCCCTCGTGACCAGTGGGGCAGGTGGACTATCTCCCTCCCACCAACCGCCGATAAGCCTCCTCGTACTTCTCCCGAGTGCGCTGGACGATTTCCGGGGGCAAAGGTGGGGCGGGAGGCTCTTTGTCCCAGTCGAGACTTTCCAGGTAATCGCGGACGAACTGTTTGTCGAAGGCTTCCTGAGGCCGGCCC
>DTZQ01000479.1 GCA_012961305.1 Armatimonadota bacterium
GCCCCGAGTTTGAACTCTGGGCGAGAGGGTGGGATTTCCCTTCCCCAAACGAACTTAAGTCCGGCGGGATTGAAGTTAACCTTGTCAAGTTAGGAGGTCAAAATGAAGTGGCGAGTAGGCACGACAGTTTTGCTGGGAATATGGTTGGGGGTTTGCGCCGGCTGTGGCCCCAGCCCCGAGGAAGAGGCCGCGGCTAAGAAAGAGCAGGCCCAACGGCAAATTGCCCGATGGCAACAACAATCTGGCCCGGTGGCGGAGGAGGAAATAACCTCCCTGGCGGAGTTGGGTGCTCCCGCCGTGGAACCAGTGGTAAAGGCTCTACCTGCGGCCTCCAAACCAGTACAAGTAGCCTTGCTAAAAGCCTTAGGGCAAATTACTGACGCTTCGGTCCTGGAACCGCTAACCGAGTACCTGAGCGCCTCCTCCAAAGAAGTGCGGTTGGCAGCAGCGGAAGCCTTGGGCACCTGGGCCCAGCCGGATGCCGTCCGGCCCTTACGGGACCGATACGCGGAGGAGCCAAACCCCGAGGTGCGTCGGGCCCTGGTCACCGCCTTGGGCCAAATAGAGCACGAAAGGGCCGTGCCCCCGCTGTTGATTGCCCTGCGTGATGAAAGCGAAGAGGTGCAGAAGGCGGCGGCCGCCGCTCTGGGTGGATTGGGCGAACTGGCGGTGAACCCGGTACTGCAAGTCGCCACCAGTCCCGAGGGGCGGCTACGACAGGGAGCCCAAGGTGCCGTCATGAAATTGGTGGAACATTTTGTGGCCGCATTGCAGAATGAGGACCCTGGGGTACGAGCACAAGCGGTGGAAATCTTGGGCCGTCTGGGACGGCCTGAGGCCATACATCCTCTACTCCCTCTGCTGCAGGATAAGGAACTCAAAGTTCGCTTGGCGACCGCCCGGACCTTGGAGCGGTTGGGCCGCCCGGTGGCTAAAGCCGCCCTCAGGCGAGCAATGAACCGCGAGGAAGAGGAAGCCGAGGTACGCTTGGCCGCAGCCATTGCCCTGGGCAAATTGGGCGACCAGGCGGCGGTGGATTACCTGGTTCAAGCCCTCACCAAGGAGGAAGATGCCCTCCGGGTGCCCGCCGCCAGGGCCCTGGGGGAAATAGGGGAGCAAGCGGCTCCGCGCCTGCTGTCGGCCCTGCGCCGTCCCGAGGAAACTGTCCGTTGGGGAGCCGCCCAGGCTTTGGGGTACACCGGCGGGGCAGGAGTTGCAAAGGCCCTGCGGCAGGCCTTGAACGACCAGAGCCCCCAAGTTCGGGCCGCCGCGGCCCTGAGCCTGGGCCGGTTGAGAGACCGCGAAGCGGTGGAACTGTTGGTACAGCACTTAGGGGACGAGGACCGGACTGTGCGCTGGTGTGCCGCTTGGGCCTTGGAGGAATTGGGGGCGGCTACGGTGACCTACCTTTTAGCCGCTTGGGAGGAGGGAGGTCTCACCGCGTACACCGTGGCCCTGTTGGGGCGCATCGGCCATCCCCAGGCCAGTACGGTCCTGCAAGCCGCTTTGCGCACGAGCCCGGCCCGCGTCCGACGGGAAGCGGCCTGGGCCCTCAGCCATTTGGAAGGCACTCCCTCCCTCCCAGCGTTGGTAGAGGCCCTGCAGGACCCGAACCCGGCCACTCGCCGAGAAGCGGCTTGGGCCCTGGCCCGAACGGGCTTGCCCCCTGCCCCATCCCCTTCTGGCGTTCCCGAGGAGGAGGTTTCGCCTGTAGAACGGGAGGCCGTGGAGGCCCTCACCCGCCGGGCGGTGGCAGAAGCCTTGCTGCGCTGTACCGTGGGAGACGAGGACGAAGCCGTGCGCCAAGCCGCCGCCCTGGCTTTAGAGCGAATACCAGTTGCGCCGGGCGATTTGGTAGAACAACTTATTGCCGCCCTGCGGCACGAAGACCCCCAACTCCGCGCCCAAGTAGCCCGCCGGTTGGGAGAGTTAGGTGACTTGCGAGCCGCGACGGCCCTGCGTACCGCCCTGCGGGACAAAGACGAGGCCGTGCGCACCGCCGCCGAGTGGGCCCTGAAGCAGGTAACCGGACAGGCCGTAGAGAAGCGGAAACTCTAAGTACAGCCGGGCCCAAGCCTCCTCACCCAGAGTTCAAACTCTGGGCTATCTTTACCAAACCAACGGAAGAAGGTTCTCGGAACGAAATTGTGCACCGCTGTACTAATTACCGCCTGAACCTTACTCCCCGGCTCCCTTAATCAAAAGTCCCCTTTTCCTGGCCCCGAAGGGCTGTCTTTGCACCAGACGGGTGAAGGCATCGGAGGCTGGGGCTCTTTGGTTTGTAGTTGACTCCTTGCCGCTTTTTTCCTGCTTCTTCCCAGGGGCACTCATACTCCTGGACGCAGGTCGGGATTCTTGACTGTGCAAGACCATGCATTTGAGGTCAGCGCGTTGAACCTGCTGCAACAAAGTTCGACGCTCATTTCGGGTTTCGTAGTAGGGCACCAATCACGCCTGTAACTGCCGTTGACAACTTCCTTTAAGCGTGGTACAATAACAGTAAGCGTTCAGCCACCGGCTAAAGGACTGAACGTTTACCCCACTGGAAAAAGATGGACGGGAATCCGAAGGAAAATGAGGATTTACGTTCCCCAACGGCGGCCGAGCCGGAGGAATCGCCCGTTGGCCTGTTCCTGCTGACTGGTATTTTAGGTTTGCTGTTGCTGCTGCGGGTGACCGGCTGGGTGCCGACCGCTTTCGGCCTGGATTTGGCCCTGCTGGCGGCCCTGTTGGGCGGAGGACGCGTTCTTTATGCCTCTGTGTCCAGCCTGCTGGCCGGGGAAATTGGGACGGATTTGGCTTTGGCCATCGCTACCTTCGCCGCCATTTTCATCCGCGAGTACGTGGCTGCGAGTGAGGTGGTATTCATTGCCCTGCTCGGCGAGAGTTTGGAAGAAATTGCCTTCGCCCGTACCCGCAAAGCCCTTGAAGGGCTCCTCAGCCTCTCCCCGCCTACTGCCCGCGTCCGCCGGGAGGGGGTGGAAGTGGAAGTGCCCGTGGAGGAGGTCAAGCCGGGGGAAATGGTCCTCGTGCGGCCCGGAGAGCGGATTCCTGTGGACGGGATGGTGGTCTCCGGGCGTTCGGCGGTGGACGAAAGCACCCTCACTGGCGAAAGTGTACCGGTGGACAAGGGCATTGGCGACGAGGTTTTCACGGGCACCCTGAACCAGTTTGGGGCCTTGGAGATTGAAACTCTGCGGGTAGGAGCGGACACGACCCTGGGCCAAATCATCCACCTGGTAGAGGAGGCCCAGGAGCAAAAGGCCCCCATCCAGCGCACCGCGGATGTGTATGCCCGCTACTTCCTCCCCATCGTGCTCCTCTGTGCGGCCCTGACCTTTGCCTTCACTCGCGACTGGTTTCGCACGGTGGCGGTGCTGGTAGTGGCCTGCCCCTGTGCGCTTATTTTGGCCACCCCGGCCGCCATCGTCGCTGGCATCGGACGGCTGGCCCGAACGGGCGTGCTGGTCAAGGGTGGGGCCGTTTTGGAGCGTTTGGCCCAGGTCAACGCCTTTGCCTTCGACAAAACCGGCACCCTGACCACCGGCGAACTGGCCCTGGGGGAGATTGTTCCCCTGGCCGACCGCACAGAGGAAGAGGTACTGGTCCTGGCTGCAGCCGCAGAACAGCGCTCGGAGCATCCGCTGGCGCAGATGTTGGTGGGCGAGGCCCGTCGGCGAGGGTTGACATGGCCGGAAGTGGCAGAGTTCACGGCCCTGCCCGGCGCGGGGGTGGAAGCCTGCTTGGACGGGCAGCAAGTTTTGGTGGGCAATGTTCGCTTCCTGCAGGAACGGGGTTTGACCTTCGGCCAGGAGGCTGAGGAGGCTCTGGCCCGCCTGGACGCGGCTGGCCAGACGGTAATCTTAGTTGCGCAGGAGGATGATTTGGTAGGGCTCATTGGGGCGCGGGACACGCTGCGGCCTAATGCGCATGAGGTAGTGCGGGCCCTGCGGCGGCTGCGCATTCGCCGCTTGGCCCTGCTCAGCGGCGACCGGGCCCCTGTGGCCCAGGCCATCGCCCACGAACTGGTCTTGGAGGAGGTAGAGGCCGAACTGCTTCCCCCGGACAAGGCCGTGCACCTGCGCCGCTGGCAGGAGGAAGGGCTGACAGTAGCCATGGTGGGCGACGGAGTGAACGATGCGCCGGCCCTGGCCCTGGCCGATGTGGGTTTGGCGGTGGCGGAAACTGGTTCCGACCTCTCGGCCGAAGCGGCCGATGTGGTGCTCCTGGGCGACCCGCTGGCCCACCTGCCGGCCTTGGTGCGCCTGTCCCGGCAGGTGCTCCGCACCATCCGCCAGAACATCATTGGCTTTGCCTTTATCCTCAACGGAGCGGCGGTGCTGGCTTCTGCTTTCGGCTACCTGGGGCCGGTGCAAGCGGCCGTTTTCCATCAGGGCTCCTCATTGGCCGTCCTACTTAACTCCCTGCGCCTGTTGGGGTTCGAGCGCCGATTTATTTTCCTCGAGCGGGTGCTGCGGGCGGTACAGCGGGGCTTAGACTTGGTAACCAAACCCTTCCAGCGGGCCAGTGTGACCCGCGCCTGGTACTGGCTACGGGCCCACTGGCGGCTGGCGGGCCGGATGGTGGGAGGGGCAATTTTGCTCGCCTGGCTGTCCACCGGCGTATTTGTGCTTCGCCCCGATGAGGTAGGACTAATCCAGTGGTTCGGGGCCTTGCAGGGGCCTCCCCGCCCGCCAGGTAGAATTTACTTTACCCTCCCCTGGCCCTTTGGACGAGTCACCCGCGTTCAGCCGGAACTGAAGCGGGTAGTGGAGTTGGGCTTTCGCACCCGACCGGGTGGGGACGCGGTGGTGGCCCCACAGCCAGCCGCTTACGAGTGGAACAGCCTGCACCGAGGGGGAGGCTACGAGCGTAAGGAAGAAGAGACCCTCATGCTCACCGGGGACGAAAATCTGGTCGAGGTCAATGTAGTGGTCCAGTACTCCCTGACCGACCCGGCCAAGTACGTGTTCGGCATCCGTGACCCGGAAACTGCCCTGAGGATTGCGGCCGAGGGCACGGTACGACGCGTAGTCGGGGCGACCTCCTTAGAGGCGGTGCTGGCTTGGGGGCGCCGAACGGTTGAGGAAACAATAAAAGAACGGCTGCAAGCCCTCTGCGACCAGTACGATTTGGGCGTGCGAATTGAAGTAGTGCAGTTGGAGGATGTGCATCCACCGTTGGGAGTGGTAGATGCTTTCCGGGAGGTATCCGATGCCTACGAGGAGAAAAACAAACTCATCAACGAGGCTGAAGCCTATCGCAACGAGCAAATTCCCTTAGCCCGCGGGCAGGCCGCTGCCCAACAGCGCTTGGCGTTGGGTTACCGATTAAGCCGGGTGAACCGGGCGCAAGGCGATGCGCAACGGTTTGCCTTTCAGCAACAGGCCTATCAAGCCTCCCCTCAGGTTACAGCCTGGCGGCTGTACTGGGAGGCCATCGAGGAAGTGTTAGCGGGGAAGCGGAAGTTCATTGTGGATACGCGACGCTTGGGCCGACGGCAGATGTTCTTTGTAGACCCGCAGTTGGCGGAACAGTGGGCTTCCTCGCTGAGCGAGGCAACGACCCCGCCTCCTCCAGAGGAGTGGGAGGAATGAGGAGAGGAAAAAGCCATGAACAGGTTGGGGAAGCGCCTTGGTCTAATCATCGGAGGTTTGACACTGCTTAAACTTTCCTGCTTCACGGTGGACGAAACTCAGTACGCGCTGGTGACCCAGTTTGGCCGGATAGTGCGCACGGTGACCACGGCCGGGCTGAAGTTCAAATGGCCCTGGCAGGGACGAAGGCTGTTTGACCGCCGCCTGCAAGTCTACGACGTGCGGCCGGCCGAAGCCCTCACCGAAGATAAAAAGAACCTCGTGGTGGACGCCTACGTCTGTTGGCACCTCGAGGACCCGGAGAAGTTCCTCAAGAGCGTAACTAACATTACGGGGGCAGAATTACGCCTCTTGGACACGGTGTGGTCGGCGCTGGCCGCGGCCATTGGACAGGTGCCCTTAGAGGGCCTGCTTTATGACGAAACCAAGGCTACGGCGGAGGAACCCTCGCCTCTTCAGGTGGATGAGATGTTGGCCGAAGTGACTAAGGCCGTGGACCAGGTCACCCGTCAGAAATACGGCCTTCGGGTGGTGGATGTGCGCCTAAAGCGGCTTAACTTCCCGGAACAGAACAAGCAGAGCGTCTTTGCACGCATGCGAGCGGAGCGCGAGCGCATGGCCCGGCAGTACCGCGCGGAAGGGGAGGAACAGGCGATGACCATCCGCGCCGAGGCGGACAAGGAGAAAGAGAAAATCCTCTCCGAGGCCTATCGGGAAGCGGAGAAAATCAAAGGCGAGGCCGAGGCCGAGGCTACCCGCATCTACAGTGCGGCCCACAGTGCCGACCCCCAGTTTTACAAACTGGTGCGTACTTTGGAAGCCTATCGTAAGGTGTTGGACGACAAGACCACGGCCATCCTGTCCGCCGATTCGGAGATGTTGCGGCTGCTGACCAGAGGACGGGAAGCCGGGCAAGGGGGGGATTAGTGGAGCCTATGGCTTATGGCCATAAGCAATTAGCCCATGGTTATCTACTTACGACGCAACTGGTTGTGGCTGACTTTGCTGACGGCCTACGGGCTGTCGGGCCTGTACTTTGTAGGGCCCGATGAGCAGGCGGTGGTGCGCTGTTTTGGTGCGGTATGGGGGCCGCCGCGGGAGCCGGGGGTGCATTACCGCCCGCCCTGGCCCGTGTCGCGGCTGAACAAGTTGAAGGTGCACCAAGCCCGCCGGGTGAGCGTGGGCTTCGCCCCCGGCGACCAAGTCTTGGGCCGTTCCCCCACCACCCAGGCGGAGTACCTGACCGGCGACCAGAACCTCATCAACATCCAGATGACCGTGCAGTACACCATCTCTGAGCCGGTCAAGTACCTCTTCCGGAGCCAAGGGGTGGAACGCTTAGTGGGCTTTGCCGCCGGAGCCTGCTTGACCCGCGCGGTGGAATCCTCCCCCGTAGATGAACTGCTGACCATTGGTCGGGTAGCGGTGCAAAACAAAGTCCAGTATGAAACGCAAAGGCTGTTAGACCAGTACGACCTGGGAGTGACGGTAACTCTGGTCAGCATTGAAAACGTGGCCCCGCCGGCGGAGGTGGCCGCAGCCTTCCGCGAGGTAGCCAGCGCTCGCGGAGATAAGGAACGCATAGTCAACGAAGCCCAGGGGTACGCCAATGAAGTGTTGGCTAAGGCCCGGGGAGAAGCCCAGAAACTGCTTTTAGAGGCCGAGGCTTACCGCGAACGGCGCATCAATCAGGCCAAGGGCGACGCCGCTCGGTTCGCCAAGTTAGTGCGCGAGTATGAGCAAGCCAAGGACGTAACCAGCGCCCGGCTGTATTTGGAGGCCATGGAGGAAATCTGGCCGCGCCTGCGTAAGGTAGTGGTGGATGCGGCCGAGGAGGAAAAGGCCGTGGACGTGACTGTCCTCCAGACCGCACCCTGGGCCAAGCCTCCAGAAGGCCAACCTGCCGAAACCGAGGCCCCGGGTGCCCCTTCGGCTCCGGAAGGAAGGAGTACCACTCCGTCCACCGGCGGCAGCGCGCAGTAAGCATCGTCAAAGGCCTTAAGCCGTGAGGGCCCAGTGGGGTAATGTGAGGGCAATGAAGCGGAAAAATCCCCAACAACTGGCCGCGGGGGTGGTCACGATTTTCGTGCTGGCGGCAGTAGTATGGTATATTCGCACCCCCGGACCAGCCTCGAAGCCGCAAAAAGAGGACCAACCGGAGCAAATCATTTGGGACATGTTAGATGCGGCCCGGGCAGGTGATGTACGAGCCTACCTCAACTGCTTCTCTGGGGAGTTAAAAACTCGCCTCCGCCAGACCGTAGAGGAACAGGGCCCCCGGGCCTTCTCCCAATATCTTCGCCGCTCCCAGCGCGGGGTGATGGGAGTGGCCCTCTCCGATGTGCGGCGCACCAGTGGGGACACAGTCCGGGTGCGTGTGGAGTACGTCTATCGAGACAAAAATGAGGTGCAAATGCACCGTCTTCGCCGCGAGCGCGGACGGTGGAAAATCGTCGAAGTCGGCAGTACCCAACGCATCAAGACCCTCATTCCCTACGGCACAGAAGCCTATCCCCTAACCGTGAGGGAAGGGGAAAGTGCCGAAGGCGCGGAGACCCCTTCGGGGGGAGAAACCATCCCTGAGGAAACGACCGCGTCAGCGGCGGAAGAGTGAGGGATTATGCGGCGATTCCTTCCCAATTTCTGCTCCTTACTTGCTGTTTTTTGAACGGGGGCTATAATTGGCCTGAGCGTTGACGCTTGGGCTTGGAATTGTCCACACTCTTTAGAAAGGGGATACGACTATGCGTCTGTCGCGCGAGGAGGTAGAACATGTTGCCTTGCTGGGGCGGTTGGAACTTAGCGAGGAGGAAGTTGAGCATCAGATGGAGGCTCTGAACCAGATTTTGGAGGCCTTCGCCCAGTTGCAGGAACTGGACACAGAGGAGGTAGAACCCACTTCCCATGTTATCCCTATGAGCAACGTCTTCCGCCCGGATGAACCGCGTCCCTCCCTGTCGCGAGAGGAGGCTTTGGCCAATGCGCCGGAGCAGGAGGAGGGCTGTTTCCGCGTGCCGCGGGTGGTAGAATAGGAGGTTCAACGGTGCGATTCAACGAGTTGACCGCCCATGAGTTAAGTGAACTGTTGCAGCGGGGTGAGGTGACGAGCGTGGAAATCGTCACCGAGGTCTTGGCCCGCCTTGAGGAGGTAGAAGACCGGGTCCGGGCCTATGTTACCCTGACCCGGGAGCAGGCTTTGGCAGAGGCGCGGGCCATAGATGAACGCCGTCAACGGGGCGAACCTTTGGGGCCTTTGGCCGGCATTCCCATCGCCCACAAAGACGTGTTGTGTACTAAAGGCGTGCGTACCACTTGCTCTTCCCGCATTTTGGAAAACTTCGTGCCTCCCTACGACGCTACCGTCGTCGCCCGCGGGAAAGAAGCCGGGCTGATTCTCATTGGCAAGACCAATATGGACGAGTTTGCCATGGGCTCCTCCACCGAAAACTCGGCTTTCTTCCCCACCCACAATCCCTGGGACTTGGACCGGGTGCCGGGCGGTTCCAGCGGAGGGGCGGCGGCCGCGGTAGCCGCTCAGGAGACGATTTTGGCCACCGGCTCGGATACGGGAGGTTCCATCCGCC
>DTZQ01000480.1 GCA_012961305.1 Armatimonadota bacterium
CGGGAATATCAGCCTCCGGCTGAGTAGTCACTTGTAGAGAACCATGACGGCGAGGGTAAGGAAATTCCCCTGGCGGGAGGAGTTTCGGGTTAGTACTCTTTCCTTTGTGGGGTGGGGAGTAGCCTTTCTCATTGGCAAGTCTACTCGACTGCGGGTGGTGGGCTACGAGCATGTGGAGGAGATGCGCCGGCGGTACGGGGGAGTACTGTGTATCGGTTGGCACGGGCGAGTGTTTCTGCCCATCTACTTTTTCCGGGGCCAGGGGGTTTGTGCCATCATCAGTCTGAGCCGTGATGGAGAGTTCTTAGACCGCATTTTCAAGCGTTTCGGCGGCATTTCTATCCGGGGTTCCACTAACCGGGACGGCCTGCAGGCCCTGCGCAGCGCTGTGCGCCTGTTGCGCCAGGGAGTCACCCTGACCTTTACTCCCGATGGCCCCCGTGGCCCGGCCCGCCAGGTGCAATTGGGCACCTTGTACCTGGCCCAGTTGTCTCAGAAGCCCATTGTTCCTTGCGGCTCCGCCGCCCATCCCGCCAAGTTCCTTTCCTCCTGGGACGAGTTCATGATTCCCTTTCCCTTCTCCCAAGCCGTTATCACCTTTGGAGAGCCCCTGTGGGTACCCCGAGATACCCCGCCAGAACAACTGCCTTACCTGGCGGGAAAGGTGAAACAGGCCCTGGATGAGATGAACACCCTGGCCGAGGCCGGCGCCCGCGGGGAATGGTGAGCGCAGGAAGGGAAGCATGACCCCTGCTTACGTGCTGTACAATTTGTTCTTTCTGTCCCTGTTGCCGGTGCCGTTTTTCTATTACCTACTGCGTATGCTGCGGCGGGGACGCCTGCGGAAAGGATGGGGGGAACGGTTGGGGTTTGTCCCCTCCCCGGTGCGGGAATTGTGTCGTACTGGGCCCGTGCTGTGGGTCCACGCCGTATCGGTGGGAGAGGTCCTGGCCGCCCTGCCCATCCTGCGGGAGTTGCGCCGTTTGAACCCCGGTGCCCGTGTGGTTCTGTCCACCGTCACCGAAACGGGCCGGGCGGTAGCCGCCCAACGAGCGATGGAGGCTGATGCCCTGATTTACCTGCCCTTGGATGTGCCCTTCGCGGTGGAACGCACGCTGCGGGCCCTCCGGCCACAACTGCTGGCCACTGTAGATACGGAACTGTGGCCCAATCTGTTCACCGCCGCCCACGCTCATGGGGCGGTAACCGCCACGGTCAACGGGCGAATTTCGGACGAATCCTTCGCTCTCATTCGCCGCTTTCACCTGGAACCGCTGCTGTTCCGCTGGTGGCTGCCAACTGTGGACCGGCTCTGTATGCAATCCCCGGTGGACGCGGAGCGGATTTGCCATCTGGGAGCCCCGGCCGACAAAGTCGTGGTCACCGGCAGCGCCAAGTTCGATGAGGAGCATCCCCAGGTAACTTCGACCCAACGGCAACAGTTGCAGTTGGCGTTGGGTTTGGACCCCAAGGCTCCCGTACTTCTGGCAGGCAGCACTGGGGAGGGGGAGGAAAAGTTGGTGTTGGCGGCTTTTCGCCAGATACGGACCGAATTTCCCACTGCCCGGCTGCTGTTGGTTCCGCGCCACATTGACCGTACCCCGGCTATTGAGGCCGAGGTGCGAGCCAGCGGCCTCATTCCCCAGCGACGAACTCGACTGCCAACGGAGGCGGAGGCCTGCCAGCGAGAGGAGCGGGTTATCATCGTGGACACCCTGGGCGAATTGGCCCGCCTGTACGCCCTGGCCACGGTGGCCTTCGTCGGACGCAGCCTCGTTCCCCAGGGTGGCAGCAACCTGCTGCAAGCCGCCGCCCAGGGCAAACCGGTGGTGTTCGGGCCCCACGTGACCAACTTCCGCGACAGTGCTGCCCTGCTGGAACGGGAAAAGGTAGGTTTCCGAGTGGCTACGGCGGAGGAACTGGCGGCAACGGTACGGGAATTGTGGCGGGATTCCGTTCGTTTGGAAAAGACGGGCCGCCGGGCGCGGGAGGTAGTGCTGGCCAACCGGGGCGCAGCCCGGCGCACCGCTGAAATTTTGACTGGCTTGCTGCGCCAGAAGCACAATGCGGGAGGTTCCCGGCGGCCAATTTGACCTGGTCAAAGACCTACCCAAGCTTGAAATCTTGGGCTACGCTCGCCAAGTCGGTGGGAGGCCGACGGAAC
>DTZQ01000481.1 GCA_012961305.1 Armatimonadota bacterium
GTGGAAGCCCTTATCGAACACAAAGCCCGGACGGGAACGGTCGGCGGTTTCACCCCCCGCTCCCTGACCAACGAGGAACTCTTAGCCCTGGAGGTGGACGTGTTAGTTCCCGCGGCGGGCGGGCACGTCATCACTGCAGACAATGCCCCTCACATTCGCGCCAAAGGGGTGGTAGAAGCCGCCAATATGCCAACTACGGTGGAGGCCATGGACATTCTGACCCGCCGGGGCATTGTGGTCATTCCCGACATTGTGGCCAATGCCGGAGGGGTCATCGCCTCCATGGAGGAATATTCGCGTTCGCTTTCCGCCAGCCGACTGTCAAAGGAGACTGTTTTCCGCATCATCGCCGAGCGGATTGGCGAGGCCCTGAACCAGGCCCAGACGCGGGCTAAAGAACAGGGAATTACCCTGACCGAGGCGAGCGTAGAAATAGCCATGGAGCGGGTGTACTACGTCATGCGCAGCCGCCGCTTGATTTGAGGGGACAGTAACTTACCAAATGAGCCACCGACCCGTAGTGACCCGAAGGGACATTGTGCGTGGTCTGCGGGAATTGGGCATAGGGCGCGGCGAGGTGCTGATGGTACATTCCTCCCTCTCCTCCTTTGGCTATGTAGAGGGCGGGGCAGAAACGGTCATCGCCGCCTTGCAGGAGGTTATCGGAGCAGAGGGTACGCTGCTTATGCCCAGTTACGGCGACTTTCGGGGCGGAGAGTACGGGAAGGTGCAGGGCAACGAGGTAATTTTCGACGTGCGCACTTCGCCCTCGCAAATGGGCAAAATTACGGATGTGTTCTGGCGTTTGCCGGAGGTACGTCGTTCCCTGCACCCTACCCACTGCACGGCGGCTTGGGGACAGTTGCGGGATGAGTTGCTGGCAGGGCACGAGCACTGCCGCTGGTCGTGCGGCTACGGCACCCCGCTTTACAAATTGAAGGAGGTGGGCGGGAAAATCCTGCTGATAGGAGTAGACCACCGAGTCAATACTTTCATCCACACCATCGAGGACACGGGCCCCACCCCCTCTACGACGAGCGTGCTCTTTGAGCCGAAGGTAGTGGACTACGCAGGCAAGATAGTAACTGTACCCACTCATCCCCATCTGCCCGGCCTGGCGCGGCGGTATCACATCGCCGATGCCTTCTGCCGAGAGCGGAGCCTGCAACGGGAGGCGCAGGTGGGTCTGGCCACCCTGCGGTTGGTGGACGCGGCTGGGTTCTACGCTGCGGCCCAGGAACAATTAGCCCGCGACCCCCTCTATTTCGTGGACCGAGACTATTATCTGGCCCGCCGCTGAGGAAACACCACCGGTGTCCGCCCCAAATGGGCGTTTACCAACTACTGGTAATCTTCACCTGCGATTTCTCCCCTTAGGAACCCTCCGTCACCTTCCAACCCACCTGCCCCCCGGCCCGTACCTCCTCCAACACCTCCCTCCAGGGCCGTTCGCCCGCCACGCCCCGTGCTCCGAAAATGGCCACCGCCGGCTGGGGCACCGCAAACCGCTCGCCCGGCTGCAAATCCCGGTCTATTACCCGCCACACATCCGGGTGCTGTCCCCCACCCCCGTCCAGCCAGTAGTGCAGGTGAAAGTCCTCGGAACGAAGGGGCACGGCCCCCAACCACAGCCCGTTAGTGGCATCGTGCCAGGCGCCCAAACTAAGGTAGTAGTTGGGCACATTGGGGCCGCCGGGCCGGTCGTGGGCCGGGTCGCCACCCAGGAACGAGGGCGTGTAGTGGTAGTACGATTGGAAATGCCAGACTTCCCGGTCGGTGTTCTCCAGCCAAAGGAATTGGGCTAAAAACCAGGCCCGGTCGGGGTAGAAAATGAACCGGTAGGCGGTGCGGTAAGCATGAGGCCGAGCCTGTAGGGGAGCGTAGGTGCCGCCCTGCCCGACTTGCGTCTTCAATTCGCCTTCCCCGCCGCCCCGAGCAAAAACCAGGTCCAGCACCGTCCGCACCGGCCCGGAGTACACGGTTACTTCCTCCACTCGCTCCGGCGCGACCCAGAGGTTCTGGCCCACCTGCTGGTGCACGAGGGGAGTGAACCGGCCCAAAACCGCACCGTCAAGGACAATTTCGTCGAAGGCGTCGCCATCCCCCTCGGACTTGCGCAGCCGCAGCCGTCCGTTGTCCACGCGAATCGTGAGGGGCTCCCGCGTTACCTCCACCGGCACCGCCACCTCCGGTGAGCCTTCTCCCCCACCCCTCACTCCCCAGAACGTCCGACATCCGTAGGATGGAAGTTCCGCCACCAAAAAGGCCAGTTCCGCACCCTCCGGCAGGGCGTCCACCTGGGCGGGAACGGGTTGCCCTTGCTCATCGGTAACCCGCAGAGTCGGTCGCCCTTCGGTCGCGGGGAGGTTCAGCGCGGTCAAAGGCACCGTCACCACCGTTCCCCGCAGCGATGTGGCCCCGCGGTTGTACACCCCTATCGGCACGCCGCGCTCCGCTGGACCGAGGAAGTAAACGCCCTCGGCCACGTTGTCCGTGCGGTCGGCCTCCGGCACCTGGCCCTGAGGGTCGAGCACCACCCGTAAGTAGTGACCACCGGGTCGCATCGCCGTTTCCCCGGCCCACCCCGCCACTGTTCCTTCCCTCGTTTCCCCGGCGGCTAAACGCAGGGTTCGCCAGCGTCGCTGGCCGTCCAGCCAAACCTCGACCGAGCATTCCGCCGCCGTCTGGCCCCGATTGAAAAGGCGAAGCCGCGGCGGGTCGCCCTCTAATTCCACCCCCAGTTCCGCCGTGCGGCCGGCGTGGAGGTCGTAAACCAGCGCGTTCAGCCGGGTGGCCGTGGCGGTCAGTTCGGGGTAGGGCTCGTCCCACTCGTTGACCAGGCCGTAATTGGTGTTTTCGGGGAAAGTGCGGGAGATGCCCAGGGCAGGCTCGTCCACCCACATGAAGTAGTCAGACCCCACCACGAAGGGCAGGCGGAACAGCAGCCGCTGGAAAATCGCGAAGGCCCGCGCCCGCTGTTCCTGGGTGTCAAACCGCTGCCCCGCGCCGTGGGTACAGGGCAAGCCAGAGTCCAGAGCGGGGAAACTCCATTCGGTAATCATCAGGGGCCGCTGTGCCGCTGCGTACCACTCCCGCAGGTCTTCCTCAAATCCGTCACTGACCACTTCCCGTTCCAAATCCACTCGCCGATAGCAGTTGACGCTCACGATGTCGCAGTATTTGCCCGCCAAGTCCCAAATGTCCGGAGCGCGGCCAGCGAAGCGACAGCCTAAGATAAGGTGGTTGGGGTCGTATTTCCGAATGGCCGCCGTAGTGGTAGCAAAATAACGCTCCGCCACCAGCCGCACGAAGTCCATTCGGTCTTGGAAGGCCCGCGGCCGGGGCCCCGCTTCCGCCGGAGCGGGGCGGGGAACGAGTTCAGTCACCGCTAACAAGTCGCCGAAGCGCTGGAAGTCGGTGCCCCAGGCCGCATTGAAGGCGGCGATGTCGCCCTGGTAACGCTCCCGCAGGAAATCCACCACCGCCCGTTTGGCCGTGTGTTTCGGGGGTTTTTTCATCGCCTCCTCGAAAATCCCCCAGGGCCGGCCCGATTTGCCGTACCATTCCAGTTCGTTGTCCAGAAAGTAGCCCAACAGCCAGGGGTCATCCCGCTGGGGAGCGCAGCGGTCGCGGGCAATTTTGTCACAGTAGGAGGCGAACTTGGGGTGAAACACGTTGGGGAAACCCGTCCAGTGGATTTGGGGCACCAGGTCGTCAATTCCTGCGAATCCGGCGCCTAAACCGAGGAAGTCCGTGTGGGCCAGGCCGCGATAGCGGGTCGAAGGCGAGTTGTTGGCCCCCAAACTGTTGAAATGCCAGGCTCGCAGGCGCTGGACCGTACTTTCCGCCCAGGCCTCCTCCGTGCCGTACTTCTGCAGACAGTTGCGGTGGTACGGCGCGTAGCCCAATTGCTCGCACCAATGGACTCGGAAGTTAGCATGGTCCGTTCCCAAGATGTAGAAGGCCTCCCCGCGGGGGTTGAACACCCACCACACCCCTTGTTTAAGGGGCGAGGGGCCACCCCGCTCCGGGGGCGAAGGCACCAACTCCACCCGGAAGAAGCCGGTGGCTTCACCGCCCAACTCCGGCCAACCCTCGCCGGTGTAGGGGGGATAGGTTTTCTTCTCCGGTTGTACTTTCACCGTTTGGGTCACCTCCACCTGTACGTCGTCGAACTCGGCCCGAAAGCCGCCGTTGTCCAGCCCCGGCCGGCCGAAAGTCACCGCTTTGTTGTCAAAACGAAAGGCCCGCCGCGCCAGCCGGGTGCCGTCCAATTCGTGCAAACTGCCCTCGATGCCCTCCGGCGTGACCACCAATCGCAGACGATAGGGATGGTTGTACTCCCAGTTGAAAAACTGGTTTTCGTCCGCGGTCATGGTCAGGCGAGTGTCCGGCTCTCCCTGGGCCAGCCAAACGCCTTCGTAGGACTCTACCAGTTCAACAAAATGCCGCCGGCCATCAGCATCGGGGCTCTCCACCAGGGCAAAGTGCCAGTAGTTCCGTCCGTCGCGGAACAGCACTAATCCGGCGACTTTCCAGTCCGTACCGGTCGCCTCCCGCAGGGTCAGAGTCGCCTGGAGAACCAAGGCTGCAGCATAGGGGGCCTTTTCCAGCACGGCAAAACTTTTGCCTTTGCCCTCGGCCACGTACACCCCCTCGCGCACGCTCCAGGCGATGGAGTTCGTCCACCAGACGGGAGCACCGTCGCTCCCCGCGGGATAATCGGCAAAATCGTCGCGGTACTCAAACCCCGGCACCGCCCCTGCTCTCAGCAGCAAAAAAGCACTTAATCCCCAAGCCATCATTCGCCGCATAAATCCTCCTCCCTTGCTCAGGCAGTTGCACGATGCAGGATGCACGATGCAGTTATCCTGTGTCCTGCATCCTGTATCGAGGTGGAAGGGCTGTAGTATCCTGTATCCTGCATCCTGTATCCTGTATCGAGGTAGGAGGGGGGTGGTGATTGCCCAATTGCCCACAAACATCTTCTCGGTAGGCCGCCCGTAGTTTTTGTGTCACCTCTCCCACCGGCAGGGTTCTGCCCTCCACCTGCACCAGCGGAACCAGGCCCACTACCGCATTGGTCAGGAAAGCCTCCTCGCAGGTCTGCAAATCGGGGGGAGTTAGGGGCCGCTCCTCAATGGCTACACCTTCGCGAGGAGCGATTTCCAGAACCTCCGCCCGGGTCACGCCGGGGAGCAACCCTTCGCTCAGGGGCGGGGTGACCACCCGTCCGTCCCGCACCACGAACAGGTTGCTCACCGTTCCCTCCGTGAGCCGGCCGACGGAGTTGATGAACAGGGCCTCGTCCGCCCCCCGCGACCGGGCCCATTGTCGGGCCAAGACGTTTTCCAAATAGGAGAGGCTTTTCACCCCGGCCGTGGCTGCCTGCTGTCCCCGCGCACGGGGGTAAATCAGGGCTCTCCAGCCGCGGGCCAGGCGTTCGTCGAAATCGGCCGGCAGGGGTGCGGCCATGACCACCCAAGTGGGCGGCCCCTCACCGCAGCTCCAGTCAGCAAGGGGCGGCCCTGCCCCGGGAGTCACTGTAAGGCGCACCCGGGCGTCACCGGTGGTGAGGCGATTGGCAGTCAGCACTTCCTCCACCCAGCGGCTCACCGTCTCCTCCTCTACCGCTAAGGACCAACCCAATTCCTCCGCCGACCGGCGCAAGCGCCGTAGATGAGCAGAGAGGCGAAAGGGCCGCCCCCGATAGGCCCGCACCGTTTCAAACAGGCCACAGCCGTAAAGGGACCCGTAATCGAAGACGCTGACCACCGCCTGCTCGCGGGGTACTAACTGCCCGTTCAGGATGACATAGGTCGGTTCGCCGCTCATGTCCCTCGCTCCACCCATACTGGACTGCTCCAGGCCAGGTTGCCATCAGCCTGCCTCACCCGGAGGTAGTAGTAGGTTGGGGGGTCGGTCGGTTGGCAGGTAGGGTCGGACCAGGTGAAGGCGGTATCCGGTTCGCCGGGCGAATGGGTATGAACCACTTCGTTGTTTTTGACGATTTCGACTGCCATCAGCGGAGCCGTACCCCACACCCGGACCCTGATGACTAATTCCCTGGCTTCAGTTCCCGAAGGCAGTTTCACCGTTCCCCCCATCAGAACCCCGTTCACCGCAAATTCCAACCCGATACGCTCGCCGGTGGTGGCGTAGCAGCGGCGTTCGCGCAGCGCGGTGAAAATGGCCTCCCGGGTCAACTCCTCCGCGTAAACGGCCGTAAGGCCCGCCTTGAAAGAGAGCACCGGGAAGCGGGATTTACTGGGCCGACCGTCGCCGGAGAGGCCGGGCCGTCCGTCGTGGTTGTCGCTCCCGCCCGTCACCCCCAACCGGGCCCCGGAAGCCCACATCTCCTGCACCGCCACCCCGCGCTCCGGCTTGTCAAACAGCGGCCCCCCGCGCCGCTCCGAACAGCCCCACATGGAGTAAATCTCTACCAATCGCTCCAGTTCTGGATGGTGGTGCTCCCAATTAGCGTTCACCAATGAATGGTGGGGGATGACCAGCAGTTCATCCTGACGCGGTTCCAACTGTTCCCACAGGCGCAGCAGGCTGTCGGCTGGCGGTTCCATTCCCCGCACCGGCGGCTGCCTCTCGGCCAAGGTGTAGATGTTCCGATGGCCGCCCTTCCCTGCCCATTCGTAACCGTTCAAGGTCACGAACCGCCCCGGTTCGTTGAACTGCGCGCAGAGGTCCTGCAGGTAGTCCCAATCGGCATCGGAGAGGTAGCAAATGTGGTCGGTGAGGGCGGCGAAGTCGAGGGCCGCAACGTCGCGGGCGTGGCGATAGGCCTCTTCGGGATGGCCGAGACCATCGGAAAGGAGGGTGTGGACGTGGATTTCGCCCCAGAACAGATGGTACGGCGGTGGCTCTGGCGTCACCAGCAGCGGATTGCTTACCGCCCTCCATTCGCGGTCGCGCACCTGAACCCGATGCACTCCCGGCCCGAGGTTGGAAGGCAGTTCCGCCCCTCGCACGGGCGAAGCAGTTGAGGTTTCTGCCCCTTGCCCAGCAGCCAGGGCCGGGTACACGTCTGTCGGTGGGGCGAGGGCCGCGATTTCCGGGGGGTGGAGTTTCCCCCCCGGACGGCGCCAGCGCGGACCGGAAAGGCTCCACTGGGGAGTGCCTCGGTAGGGCGGTTCCGGCAGGTTGTTGAACTCGTCTAAAGCCACGACCTGCAGCCGCGGCGACTCACCGCTGCCCAGCAGCGAGGGCACCGTAGCCCGCAGTTGGGCCGTTTCCTGCGGCCGCAGGGTAAACCGATGGGCCTTTTCTGGGGCTAAGGGCACAAACTGCCCCCTTCCCCGCGGGTCCACGGCCACGCTGAGGGGTACGATGGGGGTGTACCAGTGGTCATGGGCCTGGCGAAAGTACGGCTCCGGCACGGGAGAGAGTTCCACCCCCTCCGGTTCGCCCAAGGTCACCACTAAGAGGTCGCCCGGCGAAAGGGGCTGCTCCGCGACCTGCAGGGTCACGAAAAAAGAGCGCGAGTGGGGAGCCACCTCGTCCGGCCGGGTCACTTGCAACCTGGCCCCGCCAGTGGCCTCCGCCCGCAGCGTTTGCAGCAGGGCGGCTGTTTCCTCCCGCCGCAGGGCACTAATGCTCAGGGGCACGAGCACCTGTATCCCCCCACCGACGGCCAGACCGACTTCCCCCACGGTGTAGGTCATCCGCAGCACCCTTCGCTCCCCTACTCGGGCCTGCGCCGGCTCCAACGTGCTCGTCCCCAAGTCGGCGCGGGTGAAGCCGTAAACTTGTCGCTCAACGGCAGAAACCTCTCCCTGCGGTCGCAAGTCGAAGTCGTCGGTGAACAGCAGATGAAAACACTCCACGGGCCCACCGCCTGAGTGGCAAAGCACCAACCGAGGCACGCGATACTGGAGCGGCAGTTCCCCCAAGAGATGCCACGTGGGTTCGTGTCCCCCGCGCAGGACAACCGGCTCAGCGGTGCGCCCGGCCACGCTCAACTGCACCTGGGGCGTCCCGTGCACCGCCGCGTAGAGCCAGAAGCGAAACGGGCCTCGGGGCCGGGTGAAGTCACCTTCCTGCCCGGGCACGAGGTTGTAGAGCACCCGCTCCAGGGTTTGTCCGGCCATCAACAGGGCAGAGCGCGGCCAGGCCGCTGCGGGGTTGCGGGCCTTTTCATAGTATCTATCCGCCCGCTTTCGCCCCGCGCCGGAGAAATCATCGCAATCTAACCAACGATATTCTTTGCTTTCCATCGGCTTCCCATGCCTTTAGGCTCCCTGCGACTCGCCGCCGCCAGCAGCAAAGGGTGCGGCGGGGGCCGATATTGGTCACCGTTACGGTACGGGTGCTATCCTCAACGACGTAAACTCAGGCGATAATTACCCTCTGCCTTCAAAGTTTTCATGTTCCCGCTCCTTTGCTCAGTCTCCCAAGCAAATTTCCCGTTCCCTCCGTTCCCTTAACTGCGTCCGTAGAGGGAACCAGCGGCGCAGGGTTTTGATTAAGTTTTTGACACTCTCCCCGATGAATTCGGGGAGATTCTCGTTTCATCGAGGGATGCTTGCCGTGCAAGTCTGACTCCCTCTCCACGAGCGTTTAGACTGTCCGTCTGCCCGGCGGCCA
>DTZQ01000482.1 GCA_012961305.1 Armatimonadota bacterium
AAGGACTGAGGACAGAGCCGTGAGTACTGAGCCCCTCGGCACTCAGCACTCAGTACTGGTGAAGGAGGGGGTCAGGGAGGTAAGGGCTGAGTAATTACAGCCCAGGAAGTTTAGCATACAACTTCTGAGGAGGAGTTATGAAATTACTTGTATGGGCAAGTATTTTGACGGTAAGCGTTGCTCTTAGGGCAAGCCGGGCGGAAACTCTGGCCGAACGGTTGGGTTATGGCCCGCAGGACAAACTGCTCATTGTCCACGCGGACGATGTGGGCATGTGCCATGCGGTCAACGCGGCGGCCATTCGGGGCCTGGAAGAGGGCTGCATCAGCGCCGGCAGCATCATGGTGCCTTGTCCCTGGTTCCCGGAGATTGCCGCCTATTGTCGGGAGAACCCGGAGGCCGACTTTGGCCTGCACCTCACCTTGACCAGCGAATGGAAATACTACCGCTGGCGTTCCGTGTCCCCCATCCCGCTGGTGCCGGGCCTTATCGACCCGGAGGGCTTCCTGTGGTCTGAGGTGCCGGAAGTGGTGCAGCACGCCTCGGCGAAGGAGGTCGAACGGGAAATTAGGGCCCAAATCGAACGCGCTCGCCAGTTCGGCCTCCGACCGACCCACCTGGATACCCACATGGGTACGGTATTCGCCCGTCCCGACTACATAGAGGTCTACTGCCGCTTAGGAAAGGAATACGGCATTCCGCCCCTGCTGGTCAACCGTTCGCCGGAGTTGGAGGAGATACTGCAACGGATGGGCTTGAGCATTCCCGAGGGGATGTTCCAACGGTGGCAGGAGGCTGGTTTTGTGCTCTTGGACTATTTGGTGCCTGACATCGAGGGCCGCACTTTCGAGGAGCGGCGGGATGCCTATTATGAACTGTTGCGAAACCTCAAGCCGGGAGTGACCCAACTCATCATTCATCCGGGCCTGGAGGGGGAGGAACTGCGTCACATCACAGGCAGCCATGCCCAGCGGTATGCCGACTATTTGGTGTTCACCGCCCCGGAGACGAAATCCCTGCTGGCGGAGTTGGGCATCAAACTCTTAGGCTGGCGTCAGTTGCAAAAACTGTTCGTTCCGTAGGCTGCTCAGAGGCGAGCGGCGACATCCTCCCACTCGCGCTGGCAGCGGGCCTGGAGGGCCTCGTTCACCCGTCGTTCCAAGCGGGTCAGCAGGGCCTCCAGGGGCCACAGCCAGGAGTGGCTGTGGAGCACAGGCGCCACGGAGGCTGAATCTGCCAGGGAAGGAGGAGGACGCCAGCGCATCAGGCGGACGAGCAGGGGAGGGAAGAGGGATATGGCGGCTTCGGTGTCCAGCCGGGCCAACAGGGCTACCACTTCGGGCAGCGTTTCATCCCACTTGGGGTCAGAGGGAGCCTGGGCCTCAATTTCTCCCAGTGCCCTCTCCAATGCCCTAAGGCCCCGTGGGGGGTCCCGCCCGCGCCAAGCCTCTCCACAGGTACACTGCACCCGGCACCGGTCCCAGGGGGTCTTTAACTGGGCCCCTTGGCGGTAGGCCTCCGCAATAAGGGTCTCATTTCCTTCCCCGGCGGCCAATTCTACCAAAGCCACCAGGGCCGTCCGCACGGCGGCACTTATTTCGGGGTCGTAGGGGTCCTGCTGCCAGGCGTTCAGGGCCTCGTTTAGGGCCTCCTGTACTATGGCCAATTGGCGGCGGGCCCGTCCACAGAGGGCCCACTGCTCCCACACGGCCCGCCAGGCCGGGGAACGCAGGGCCTCGGTCTCCACCTCCTCCGCGGCTTGTCGGGCCTGGGCCAACACCCGGCTGGCCCTCGGCCAGTCTGTGGCAGCCAGTACCCTTGCGCTCCGGCTCAAAGCCCTCGTCCGATGGTAGGGATGAGCAATTCGCTGGGCCTGCTGTATTCCCTCCTCCCACCATCCCGCCCGCTGAAAGCGCACGCCCAACCGCACCCAACTGACCGCACAGGCGGCCTCCATCGCCCCCCGGTAGTCGGGCAGGTCCCACTCCAGAACCGCCATCCGCTCAAGGTGCTGGATTGCTTCTTCCGCCGGCCAGGCCTCCACCAGTTCACAGCAGGCTTCCCAGGCCCGTACAGTTGCATATCGGAGGGGACGGGCGAGACATTCCCTTAGCAAGCGGTCGAACCACTCCCCCGCCCACTGACGAGTGGCCAGTTCCGCGCCCACTGTTAGCACCGCGAGCAGGGCCTCTTCCCGTCGCAGTTCGTCCAAGGGGTCAGCATGAAACCGCAGGCCCGTGACGTTACTCCAGGCCTCCTCCCAGAGGGAACGAGCCTCAGCCGGTTTGAACCGGGCCAGGGTCAAGGCACAGAGGGCCAGGGCCCGGCTGAGGTCCGTGGGGTCCTCCAACCGCCGGCTCTCATACACCGCCCGCTGCACGAGTTCCTCGCTCCGCAGAGCCTCTCCCAGACGGGCTTGCAGGCACACCAGAGGGTATCCGCTGCCCTGCCAGGCCCGGCGGAGGTGGCGAGCCAGGGGTTCCAGCAGTTCCGTGCGCAGGGAAGCACAGGCGGTTTCGTGATAGCGCCGCAGTCCCGCCCGTACCGGAGCCGACAATTCCCCCTCCGGCAGAGGACGGTGGGCCTGCAAAACCGCGCGCAATCGTTCCCGCAGGGCGGCCTGCTCTTCTACATCCCCACATCGAGCCAGTACTCCTGACCACAGCAGCCAGCGGGCTTTCAACCGCAAGCGAGGTTCCACCGCCCGCAGCCGTTCGTACAGGTGCGGCAACAGTACAGCCTGTTCCCGGTCGCTGAGGGCCTCGTAGAGGTAGTAGCCCACCTGTAAGCGCACGGCGAGTTCGTCGTGCCAGGGAAGGGGAAAAGGGCGCCGGACCGCTTCCAATTGCTGAGTGAGGGATTGGCCGGTCAAATCCAACTGAGCCTCAGCCAATCGTCGCTCCCAAGTCCAAACAGCCCCGTGTTCCTCCTCCGGCAGATGCCAGCGGGCTTCGTCCAAGCAGTCCACCGCTTCCTGCCAGCGGGGGTCCTGACGGCCGGCGGCTAATTCCATTTTCCACCGGGCCAGGGCCAAGTAATCGGCGCCTTCTGCCTCGCCCAGGGCCAATCGTTCCTCGGCCAAGGCCTCTCGCCGGGCATCTGAGTTTCCCGCCGCCTCCCCTTTCAACGCCGCCAGCCGCTCCTGACGCCCCTCCGGCGACAGGCTGTGTTCCCACCGAGCCAGCAGTTTTCGCCATTTAGCCGGGGACATGAAGGGTCTACTCCGGCGCTTCCTCGCCCGGGGCCTTCCGTTCGCCGCCGTGCAGGGCCAAGTACTGTTCCATCTCCTCTGTCCAGGTCGGGTAGCGTAAAGCCCGCGGCAGCATCCAGAGCAGGTAAAACAGGACCGTTGCCGCCAGGAAGTAACCAAAAGTAGCCAGCGAGTCGCCCAGAAAAAACAGCACCAGCCCTCCAATA
Organism: Armatimonadota bacterium; assembly: GCA_012961305.1. GTDB lineage: Bacteria > Armatimonadota > UBA10988 > UBA10988 > DTZQ01 > DTZQ01. The sequence goes on from DTZQ01000482.1 coordinate 3,418, forward strand.
GCCACCGTTTCTCCCAACGCCAGGCCGAGGATAAAGGCCGTCTGCACGGTCCCTTCCAGAGAACTTCCGGGGCCACCCTCCTGCCACCGCTGCACAAGTCGCTCCCGGTTCAGCAGAATGCTTTCGGCAACTATCGCTGCAATCAGAGCAATTCCGCCCATTCCCAAGAAAATCCAGCGCAGCAAGGGCAACACGGCCAAAGGCTGAAGACGATAAGGGCGCACCAAAAAAGCCACCAGTGCGTAGCAACCCAACGCCCCCAGGAAAGCGGCCCACAAAATTAGCAGCCGAGGACGCAAACTTATTCTCTGGTTTTCCGTAGCCACGGGGAAAGTATAACCCAAACTTGCTTTTTCGTCAACTGGGCCTTGTCAGCCGGGCCCAAACGTGTTATACTTGAACTTGGAAAGGTCTCAGCCATAACACAGATTGCGCCGGATGCAGGATGCCACCACCCTCTATCCTGATACTGGCATCATGCATCACGCATTACGTTACTCCAGGTTACAGCGGTGGCTTCGGCGTTGCAGGAGTGAACTATGCAAGTGGTCATCCTTTGCGGGGGACAGGGTACGCGTCTGCGGGAACGGACAGAGTTCATGCCCAAGCCGCTGGTGGAAGTGGGCGGACGGCCCATTCTGTGGCACGTCATGAAAATCTATGCCCACCATGGGTTCACCGACTTCGTGCTGGCCCTGGGTTATTTGGGCCACAAAATCAAAGAGTACTTCCTGCGCTACGAGGCCTGGCGCACAGAAGATTTTCGGTTCCACTTCGATGCGGCTCGGGGAGAGGGGGAAGTTGAGCCCCTGCGGGAAGGTACGGAGCGGTGGCACATCCTGTTCGCCGACACCGGCCAGCAGACCCCTACGGGAGGGCGCATCAAATTGTTGGAACCCTACCTGCAGGGAGATACCTTTCTGGCAACTTACGCCGATGGAGTGGCCGATTTGGACCTGCGGGCCCTGCTGGACTTTCACCGGGCTCACGGCCGGCTGGCAACTTTAACTGCGGTGCGTCCCATTTCCCCCTTCGGCCTGTTGGATTTGGCTGAGGATGGCTGCATCACCCGCTTCTTGGAGAAGCCACGCATGGAGCAATGGATTAACGGCGGATTCTTCGTCTTTGAGCGGGGAGTGTTGGACTATTTGCGGCCGAATTCGGTGCTCGAACGAGAGCCGTTTGAACGTTTGGCCACCGAGGGACAGATTTATGCCTACCAGCACACCGGCTTTTGGGCCTGCATGGACACCTACAAAGACACGGAAATGCTTAACCGGCTGTGGGAAACGGGACAGGCCCCCTGGAAAATATGGGATGAATAGGAACGAGTGGAAATAGCATGAGTTTCTGGCGTGGCCATAAAGTGCTGGTTACTGGGGCGGGGGGATTTGTGGGCGGACATTTGGCTGCTGCCCTGGTCGCTCAGGGAGCGGAGATAGTGGCCCTGGTGTTGGACTGGCAACCCCGCAGCACCTTGGTTCTGTTGGGCGCAGCCGAGCAGGTAACCCGGGTGTACGGGTCGGTCACCGACGCCGCTTTGATGCACCGGACGTTGAACGCCTACGAAGTGGACACCGTATTTCACCTGGCGGCCCAGGCCCTCGTAGGGGTGGCCCGCCGTTCGCCGGTGACCACCCTGGAGGCCAACGTGCGGGGCACCTGGACGGTGCTGGAGGCCTGTCGCCTGAGTGAAACGGTGGAACGAGTGGTGGTGGCCAGCAGCGACAAAGCCTACGGGTCCCAGCCGCATCTGCCCTATCGGGAGGACTTTCCCCTGCGGGGCCGGTATCCCTACGAGGCTTCCAAAGCCTGTGCCGACCTCATCGCCCGCTGCTACGCTGCGACCTATGACCTGCCGGTGGCGGTGACCCGCTGTGCCAACATCTACGGGCCAGGGGACTTGAACTTCTCCCGCCTGGTGCCAGATACCATTCGCGCGCTGCTGGACAACCGCCCTCCCCTCATCCGCAGCGACGGCACACCTACCCGCGACTACCTGTACATTGAGGATGCCGTGCGGGCCTACTTGATGTTGGGAGAGCAGGTGAGGCAGCCGGCGGTACAGGGGGAGGCGTTCAACTTCGGCACCGGCCGACCGGTAAGCGTCTTGGAACTGGTGCGTCTCCTCATCGCCGTGTCCGGGCGGGATTTGGAACCCGAGGTGCAGGGCACGGCGCGGGGCGAAATTGGCCACCAGTACTTAGACAGTAGCAAGGCAGAGCGCATCCTGGGCTGGCAGGCGGAGGTATCGTTAGAAGAGGGCCTGCGCCGAACCTGGGAGTGGTATGCAGCGCAGCCCTGGCTCCAACCTGACTCTTAGGCAGGAGGAACCCATGAAACTTGGCTGTTGCGCTTATTCGTATCGGCAATTCCTCACCTCTGGGGAAATGACCCTGGAGGAGTTCATTGACCGCTGTGAGGAGATGGGTTTGGACGGGGTGGAGTTGACGGCCTACTATTTCCCCTCCACCGCTAAGGAGTACCTACACCATCTCAAGCGGTACTGTTTTTCCAAGGGCCTGCACATCGCCGGCACGGCGGTGGGCAGCAATTTCTGCCAGGCCGACGAGGCGGCGCGGCGGGAGCAGGTGCAAATGACCAAGGAATGGATTGACCACTCAGTCACCTTGGGCGCACCGTGCATTCGTGTCTTCGCCGGCCCGGTGCCCGAGGGCCACTGGGAGGAGGAGGCCTTTCAATGGGCAGTGGCCTGCCTGGGTGAGTGTGCGGAGTATGGGGCCTCGCGGGGCGTGGTGGTGGCCCTGGAAAATCACGGCGGCATCACCGCCACGGCCGACCAGGTGGAGAAATTAGTACAAGCAGTTAACCACGAATGGTTCGGGGTCAACCTCGACTTTGGCAATTACCGTACCCCCCCGGCCGAGTACGAGCAGACGGCCCCGCACGCCGTAACCTGCCATGCCAAGACCCACTACCGCAACCCGGCGGGCCAGAAAAAGGAGGTGGACTACGCCCAGGTGGTGAAAATTATGCGCCGGGTAGGCTACAAGGGTTATCTCAACATTGAATATGAAGAAGCCGAAGACCCTCGCCTGGCGGTGCCCCGTTTCGCCGCCCAATTAAAAGCCTTGCTGTAGAACCCCTCCCGGCCAGGGAGAGAATGGGGTCGCTCAGGACATCACTTGCGTCCGAAAGCCTCGCCCTTCCTCCGGGGCGAGTAGGCGCAGGTTGTCCAGCCACAAACGATATTCGCTGGGAGCAGCGAACTCGAAACGCACAATGCTGGTGCGGGACAGGGTGAAGGTGCCGTAGCGGCTAACCGGTTGGTCGAGGGGAATGGTTACTTCTTGCCATTCCACAGTGGGAGCCAGGCTGAAGTTGTAGCGGCATTCGTTGCCCAAGTGGTCACCCAAGGCTACCTGAGTGGTCAACCAATCCACCGGCCGGTCGCACTTGAGGGCGAAGGAAAGCGAACTGTGGTAGCCCATGTCCTTAGTATCGCCCTCGGTGTCCCATTCCACCATGGCTACCCCACCGGTGCGCAGCCAGAGGCTGTTCTCTCCGGCCACCTTTTCCACGGTGTCCATTCCGTATTCCTGGACGTTCATTAACCGCCAATCCAGGTGCTGTGCTGCGCCCTGCCAGGGTCCTTCCGTCATTTTATCTGCCCCCAGTCCTTGGGGGACGACCTGCAAATTGCCCTCCTCGTCCAGTACCCCTACCCCTTCCGTCAGGGCCCAAAATTGGGAGGTGGCGACGAGGGAACTGTACCCGGCGAACTCGTCGTTTATTTCTTCCATCTCTGTCACGCTGTCGAAGAAGCCAATGATATAAGCGCTGCTGAACATATCCCCCCGGTTGACCGGAAGCCGTCCCAACTCGGTGATGAAGCACACGTAACCGCGCTGGTGGCACCAGGCCTCGCTGACGATACGGGGATGCAGACACAGGGCTCCCAGCCAGGGATTGCTGCCGTCCGGGGTGCGGATTTGGTAAGCGCGAATCAGCCGCTCAGGCAGGGGTTCCACTCCCCGCCGATAGAGAAACCGGGCATCCGGGGGGAAGTTGTGCTGAAATTGGTCGGCGGAGATGCAGCCCTGGGTGCTGAGGTAAATTTGCTCGAAGGTGTCCCCCTGTCGGTGCTGCAAATGTCCCGGCAGGTCCAAGCGCAGGAACAAATCCCCCACGTGGTTGGCGCTGACCACCCGGTCGCTGGCGAAAAAATACCTCTTCCCCGGCACAAACACCAGCGTCTGCTCCCACCGAGAGCCGGGCACATACCCGTTGGTGGCCTGCGTGAACTGCCATCCCTGCCGCACTGCCACGTAGCCGGAGCCTTCGATTATTTCCCAATCCAACTGCTGGGCCCGGGTACAAATCTGGGGCAGTTCCACGTAGGATTTGTAAAGGTTGCCATGGATTTCGTCTCCCACGGGATAGCGATGCTCCTCCGGGGCCGCCGGGTCCACCAGAGGGTCGCTCTCCAACAGGAAATCCACGATGTCCAGCCCAAACCCCAAATCCCGCGCTCCGGTGCGTTTATCGTATAAAGTTCGTACGCCGCTCACATACTCGCCGGTGGGACAGATTTCCGCCCACAGTTGGTCCGTCTCCACGCGGATTTTAGGACCCTTCCGTTCCACCCGCACGTAGCCCTGGCTCGGCATGAGTTTTTCCTCCTATTCCTCCCCGGGACGAGGCAGGAGGGAATGGTCATCCTGACCGTTGCCCCGCCGCCGCAGTCTTCGCTCAAGTTCCTCTCCCAGTTTCTCATTTTCGCGGGCCAGAATTCCCGCCAACTCCTCCAGTCTCTCCCGAGTGCTGGTCAGTTCCAACAGCCTTTGCCGTTCCTCCACTTCGATTTGCAACTGTCCCGCAATGGCAAAGGAAAGCAGTTCCGGCTCGGAGGGCAACAGCACCTCCCGGGGACGATGCCAAGATAAACTCAGCGAGAGGCGAAAATACTCCTGCGCCTGCTCCGTCACCCCCTCCACCAGGGGGGTTAAACTCGCCGGATCCTCCGGCAAGTCAGAGAGGAACTCCACCTCGGCCCGCAGGAAAGGTCGCTCCTGGGTTAGCCGCAGAATGCGAAAACGTTCCTGCCCCACGGCCAACAGGTTCAACCGGCCCTCCGGCAACCGCTGTACCTCCTGAATGTAGGCGGTCGTGCCCACACTTTCCGGACGCTCAGACCGGCTTCGCTTCCCACCTCCGCGGGCAAGTACCACCCCGAAAATGCGGTTTCCCTCCAAACACTCGTCCATCATTTGTTTGTAGCGTTCCTCAAAGATGTGCAGGGGCAGCAACATCTCTGGGAACAGCACTACGTTCAACGGAAACAGCGGCAATTCTTGGGCATCCATAGTAGCGGCTCCTCTAAGCACTTCCCCCCCTTCACCAATTATAACACATTTTCCCCCGGCGGGGAAGGGGTTGGAGCAGATTTTTACCGTACATCTGTCCGTTCCCACGTCAACCGATGGAGCCACAGCCCTTTTCCCTGCTCTAAGCGCAGCGTAAGCCGCTGCCACTCCGCCCGGCCGGAAAAGGGTGGCCCCAGGGGCAGGGCAGCCCGGTAGGTCGGCGAGGGGCCCAGTTCGCTTTCCACCGGGCCAATCCTACCCATCCGTCTCTCTCCCCCCCAACCCGCGCTTAGAAGGCTCTCTGTGGAGGCACTGAGGATGAGAATCAGTTGCCATTCACCCCGGGGCAGGTACACGTGATAGGCGGCATAATCGCCGGGCGAGAATTGCAAACCCCCACCGGTGGTCAGCGTTACCTGGGAGGCAGAGGGAATGTAGTAGCGGGGGTGCAGGGAAAAGCGACGGGGACGGCGGGCCGCTAATGCCCGCTGGTAGCCCCGCATGAAGTCCGCTGGGCGCCGCCCGCTCCGGCTGGGCAGAGTGTATTTCATCAGGGCATCGGCCAGCACCTGCGGCCCGTGGGCCTCGGCCACGTATTGCACGAACCCCAGGAAGTATTCTGCCCCTTCGTCCCCCTGGTCGTACAGCAGGGCGGAGCGGGGCCCGGCTTCCAAAAATCGCCGCAGCGCGGGCTCACAGACCTCCGCCCGGTACACCTCGAACAGTCCCTCCGCGATGGCCCCCCGCTCCCAAGACAGCCAATCTTCAGGACGAGTCGGCAAGTTAGCCAACCACCAGTTCAGGAACAACCGCTCCCCCACATCCCCGTTCACCCACTCCTCATAGTGAGAGGCAGCAAAGCGGCCCAGGGGCCAGATAATATGATGGCTGTACTCGTGACAGGTTTGGCGCAGCCATTCCAATCCGTCGCGCACGGCCGTCACTTCGTAGAAGAAAATGTTATGCAGCCACTGCTCACCCCCTGCCCGCCCCTGTTCACACAGCCATACGTCCACTACTCCGCCGTAGTCCCGACTGAACAGAGGTTCGCTGTTCAGGTACTCCCGGCCCATCCAGTACAGGCGCAGCAGGGCTTTCAGCACGTTCTGGGCGAGCAGGGAATAATCGCGGTAAGTGGCTGAAAGGTCGGGGGAAGGATAGAAAACGCGGAAGCGCAGTTCCCACCCGCCCAGGAGGGCCTGGTAAAGCCGCTTGTCAGGTTGCCACACGTATCCGTACTGCCCCCGGTCGAAGGCCTCGCCCAAACGGGGGGCCCGGAGCACCTCTTGGCCCTTTAATTCGGCCGGGGGTATCGCCTCCGGGAGGAGAATCAAGCCCCGCCGGGTGCCGTTGAAACCCGAAGGAAGCTGGGGGTCGTGTAATTCGACGGGCACCTCTACGTTGGGTATCGGGCATAACTGGCGGGCCTGTTCCGACATCCACCGGGGCAAACCCTGGGCGAACTCACCGGCTAATCCCTCCTGCCATTGGGGATTGCCTGGCCGCAGGGCTGCCAACTGGGCATAAGCCTCAATGCGCTGTTCCCGTGTGCCTACCTCCAGCGCAGCCCGCAGTTTCCGCTCCCTCCCCAGGGGGTCTAAGCCTACACTCTCCTGCAAATACAAACTTCCCTCGCGGGCATTTTCCCCGGCCAGGACAGGCCCATTTCCCAGCACTCCCATCAGGCCCAGCCCTGTCAGCATCCAAACGACCTTCAGTCGGTGCTCTATCCGCATGGTTAATTTCTCCCCGCGTTCTCTGCCTCTCGGCGGTGGACTACGCCAGCGACGACCAGCCGAACAGCCTAACGGCATTAGCACTTGTTACCTCCGCCACCGCCTCCACCGTCAGCCCCCGCAGTTGCGCCACCCGTTCCGCAATGTAGCGCAGGTAGGCCGGTTCGTTGCGGCGGCCTCGGTAGGGATGGGGTGTGAGGTACGGACAGTCCGTTTCCAACAGCAGGGCATTCAGCGGCAAATGGGCGGCCAAATCGTGGAGGCGAGAGGCCTTAGGAAAAGTCACCGGTCCATCTAAGCCAATATAGAAGCCCCGAGCCAAGTACCGCTCGGCCAGGGCTCGGTCGCCGGAGAAACAATGCATGACACCCCCGCGGGCCCAGGCCTCGGCCTCCTCCAGGAGCGCGAACACCTCCTCGTGGGCCTCTCGGTCGTGCACCACTACTGGTCGGCCCACCGCCCGGGCACGAGCCAACTGCCGCCGGAAGGCTTCGCGCTGCACCTTTCGAGGCGTCCGGTGGCGGTAGTAATCCAACCCGATTTCGCCCCAGGCCACCACTTTGGGATGGGCGGCCAACTCGGTCAGTGCCTCCAGGGTCTCCTCGTCCAAGGCAGCGGCCTCGTGGGGATGCACCCCAACGGTCGCCCAGAGGTTCTCCTGGCATTCTGCCAGGGCTACCGCCGCTCGGCTGGAGGCCAAATCCAGACCGATGACCACCAACCGCCTCACCCCCTCGGCTTGCGCGCGGGCGATGACCTCCTCCCGGTCCGCGTTGTAAGTGGGCAAAGTCAAATGCGTGTGCGTATCGGTAAGCATAAGGAGCAAATCTACGTCTCTCCCCCTCACTTCAACGTTATGCGCTGATACAACACCCCTTGCCGGCTAAAATTCTTTTCTAATGCTGGCGATTCCTCCCCTTGCATTATACCTGGATTCTCCTCCCTGGTCAACTTCACGGTGAAGATGAGCCCTCTGCCGTCCGGGATGGTAAATGTTCACCGCTGCCCCGAGGATTCCTCCTTCCTATCTACATTTTGGAGGGGTATGGTCGGCAGTAAGAAGGAATCGGAAAGGGGAAAGGGAAGAATCTAAAGTCGGATGGAGATGCCCGGAACGGGAGGAGGTTTGTCATGTACGTCCCTTTGGCCAAGGCTACCCTCAAGACGGGCGAACTTTTAGAGGTGGGGGTAGTAGTGGCCCCCGACGAGGATTATGCCAACCGCATCCGTTCCTTTCTGGCCCACAAGCCGGCCAACTTCCGCTGGCACATTGACCGCGCCCTCGCTGAGCCCTTGGACGAGTTGGAAACCAGATTTTACTTGGGCGAACTGCAGGGAAAAATCATCACCAACGTCATGACTGTAGAACATCGGGGAGTGGGCATTTTAGGCCACGTGTTCACCCGGCCCGACCACCGGTTGAAAGGAGCGTGTCGAGCCGTAATGCAGGAGCAAATGGCAGACTTCCTCCACCGCGGAGGCAAGGTGCTTACCCTCGGCACAGGTTTTGAAACCCCACCCTATTGGATTTACTACCGTTTTGGCTTCCGCAGCATTGATGGGCACAGCGGGTTTATGAAATACTGCGCCGAAGCAGGGTTCGAGGAAGCCTTTTTCGCTGCGGCCCCGGTGCAAGTGGTGGAAGTTGCCTGGCATCATTGGCCCACTTTGAACCTGCTGTGCGCCCAGGAAGAGGGGGATTATGTGCGTAGCATTGCCTTCGGCCACTTCGGGAGGGCCAATTTTGAAGGCGGGTTCCTCCGTTTCAAGCAGTCCCTGGAGGAAAATCCGGCCCACCAGGCTCGCCTGTTGGCCTCGGAAACCGGAGCCATAGTCGGTTACGCCACGGTACAGCCCGACAGCCGTTGGCGTGGCCAAGTGGCCCTGTTGGACCTCTTCCTCCATCCCCATTTTGCCAGAGAGGCTACCCGCCTCCTGAAAGCCCTGTCGCTGCCAGAGGGGAAAATCCAAAGTTACGTAGAACCCGCGGCGGAGGCGGTAATTGCAGCCCTGGAGCAGGCGGGGTTCAAACGGGAAGCCCTCCTCCGACGACAGGTTCGCCGGGAGGACCAATGGTTAGATGTAGCCGTATATGCCCGGTAAATAAGCAGGGTGCAAAGTCTGGCAGGTACACTTGCGATTTTTCCCGCTTTGTGGTACACTCAGAAACGTGCACTTGAGGGAGGTGAACCCGTATGAGCAATCAAATAAAGGTCCAGCGCCAAGTTGTACGAACCACTGTTAACCTGCCGGCTTCACTCCTACAACGGGTGGACGAAGCCTTACATCGGGGCGCAGCGAGGAGTAGGAATGCTCTCATCATAGAGGCATTAGAGACTTATTTGAAGGAGTTAGAGAAGTGTTGGATTGATGAGCAGTTTGCCCAGATGGAAAACGATGAGCCGTATAAGGCTCTAAACTTGCAAATTGCCGAAGAATTTGCTGTTTCCGAATAGAGATTCAGTTGCTTTGACCGCTCAGACCCGCACTATTGCCAAAAGCCGTTTAATTCGTCGGTTAGGTTCCTTATCTCCAGCAACAATGGCGAAAATAGATGAAGCATTACGTATTACTCTCGACTTACGGTAGGATGGCTATTAAAGTTCGACCGTAAGGGGACACTGACCATGATAGAACGCAAACTGATTTTGTTTGAGCAGCCGGGGGCCCAGAACACTGTGGCCACCTTGCAAGCGGCCCGGGAACGGGCGGAGGAGTTGGGCCTCAAGCAGGTCGTAGTGGCTACTTCTACTGGGGCCACGGCCCTGAAGGCAGCGGAGGTTTTCGCCGGCCTGGAGGTGCAAATCATCGGCGTTACCCTCCAAGCCGGCGTCTGGGAGAAATACACCCCGCCACAACCTGACCTCGTGCAGCAGGCCCAGGAGCGAGGCGTTAAGTTTCTGACCGCTACCCACACGCTCATGGGCAACGTAGACACCGCCATTCGGGTCAAATTCGGCGGACTTCCCCCCACGGAACTCATCGCCCATACCCTCTACCTTTTCGGCCAGGGCATGAAAGTGGCCATCGAAGTCGCGGTCATGGCCGCCGATGCGGGCCTGTTGGCTATGGAACGGGAAGTGATGGCCATCGCCGGAACGAACGGCGGGGCAGACGTGGCCCTGGTACTCAAGCCGGCTTACTCGGTGAACTTCTTCGACCTGCAGGTGCGCGAAATTGTGGCCCTGCCCCGTTAGGACCCCAAAGGCAAGGCCCTCTCTGTGTCCCCGGCAGCGAATCTTACTTAACCTCACTCCCGCACCAGCCACACCGGCGAAGACCAGGCAATTTCGCCATCTTGCAGCCGCACGCGCACGTAGTAGTAGGCCGTGTTTGGCAGGGGGTTCGTGTCCCGGAAGTCCAATACTTCCTCCCGGCCGGTGGTTTCTTTGGTGTAGATAAACTGGTTGTTGCGGCACACCTCGATGAAAGCCAGTTCGTTAGGCGCCGCAACTTCGATGTGCACGGTAACCGGCCCCTCAGTCGCCGGCACTCTCTCCCCCATCAGGTGGCCGTTCACCCGCACGTCCAGGAAAATCTTCGCCGCCGTGGTGCCGTAGGTACGACGGGCTCGACAGGCGTCCAGAATGGCCTCGCGGGTCAACTCCGGCGCGTACACCGCGGCCTTGCCCATTCCCCCGCCGTGGTCGGGGCTGGCGATGACGCCAATGACTACCCCTTTGGCCCAGGCATCCTGCAGGAAGTAGCCAGGCTTGGGCGTGGAGCGCCGGGCCTGGCGAGGGGTGCCCTTGTATTCGTAAGAGCCCCGGGCCTGGAAGATTTCCGCCACCGGTTGCGCCTCCTCGTCCACGAAGTTCCAGTCCGTCGGCACGTTGCCCGTGTCCGCCAACTGATGCGGGATGTGGATGAAGTTCACCCCCATACGCCGCAGTTGTGCCCACAACTCGGCCGGCGTGGTCCGGTCCCGCGAATTGTACCACTGAGGAAAGTAAGGGTCAGCGAAAATGAGGTTGCGATGTCCGTAGAACCCGTAAGGGTGTTCCGCCGTGTACTCCTCGAAACTGGAAGTCCACTCCTCGGCCAGGAAGGTCACGAACCGGCCCGGGTCGTGCTGCCAGCGGGCCAACTTGCCGGCATAGTGCCACAGGTGGGGACTGAAATTGTACCCGTGGTCAGTCAGGGCCGCGAAATCCAGCCGGTTAATGTCCCGCTCGTGGGCGTAATTGTCCTCGGGACAGAGGTCTCCCCGGCGGTTGCACACGGAAATGTCGGAATGTTCGTGGAACTGCCCGTAAAACAGCCAGAGCCGCTGGCCGCGGTACTCAATGGAACGGCGCGGGGCTTCCTCCCCGAACTCCGCCCGCAGAGGGGCCAAATTGAACTCGGTCTCTGGCAGTTGCAGGGCCCTCAGTTGCAAAGGTACAGCCGGGGGAACTTCTTTCTGGGACAGGCGAGAGAGGACTACATTACTGCGCACGTTCTGCGCGGCCTCCGCGTTGGGCCAACTGCCGGGGACGTTATCCACCTGCGCCGCCACTAACACCAGGTCTCCCACCAGAGCCAGGGGAGCCCGGCGGGCGCGTCCGGGCTGGGAAGTCAGTTGGCGGGGCGCAGTCCATGCGCTCCCGGTGAACACCTGTACCGTGACATCCCAACTCCCATGTTGACCCCGCGACTGGCGCACGGCCGCCCACACCCGCCCGGTCGGGTCCACGGCCAGCGTGGGCTGCTCCACCCAAGCCGGAAAGGCTTCCCAGATGTTCGCGGGGGCTTGCAGGCCTTCCGGAGTCCACCGGGCCACAAGGACTCGTTTGTTGGGGGTGTTGCTGGTGCGGTAGCCGTTGAACCAAACCACCTCCCAGGCCAGCCACAGGCCGTTGGGCCCTAAGGCCACCACCGGGCGGTGCTCCAATCGTGGGTCGGTGGTCAGTCGCTGCTCCGACTGCCAGGCGTTCCCGTCAAAATGGGCCAAGTACAGGTCGTAGTTGTCCTCCCGGAAACTCTCCCAGACCACCCACACCTGCCCGCTTTCCTGGGCCACTATGGAGGGGTTGTAGTTGGAAGTGTCGCCGGTGGAAAGCCGCTGAGGGGGAGCGACCCGGCCGTTGGTCACCTGGAGAGCATAGATTTGTCGGCTGCCATCTCGGTTGCTTTCCCAGGCCACCCACACCCTTTCGCCGGCCACGGCCAAACTGGGATGGATGTCCGTCGCTGCCTCCGTGGTGAGCCGCTGCACTGGCGAGG
>DTZQ01000483.1 GCA_012961305.1 Armatimonadota bacterium
AACTTTAATACCGCCTCGCTTAAGTTGGTTTGGGGAAAGGAAAGCCAGCCTTCTGGCCCCGAGTTCAAACTCGGGGCTACTTTACCAAACCAACGGAAGTTGGTTAAGTCGGTTTCAAACCGACTGGGTAACGGTAGCCCAAGGTTTCAATCCTGGGCAGGTCTAAGCGGCGAATTTAACATTGTCAAGTCATCTTGCATCCTGTATTATACCACAAACGGGCCAGAAGGCAAATTTGCCTTGGGGCTTCTACTTGACAAATGGGAACTGGTTCGGGTAAAATATGGTTATGTCCGCCCTCTGCTGCTCGGGGTGGAGCGTGGGGCGGTCAGTTTTCCGTAGTTCCGTGGCTAACTGCGTATCTCCTTGGGCGAATCAAATGCGGTGGCCCAGAGTTTGGTTCAGCCTGATATGCTTCGTCCTGTGCACGGGGTTAGGTTGCCCGAACCCTTCCCCCGGGGCCGAGGGGGTGCTCTTCCGCGAGGAATTTGCCCGCCCGGAGGGCCTGCTCGCCGGCCCTTGGAGGGTTTTGGAAGGCACGGCGCGGGTAGAAGGTGGGCGGCTGCACATCACCTCGGAGCGGCAGAACCCTTGTGTGCTCTTAGAACGAGATTTTGCGGGCGACTTCTCCGTGTGCCTGCGGCTCCTGCGGGCCCCGGAATGCCACTGGTCGGGGATGGTGGTCAAGGGCGTCTACTGGCTCACGGTGAACCGCCAGTACAGTGCCCTGCTCTTAGACAAGCGGTCGGAACGAGTACCTTCGGGCACGCCGCTGGAGGCCGTTGGCCAACGCTTGGCCCAGGTGCCTGGCTACTCTAAATATCTCTGGGACCCGCACGATTTCACCCTGCGGCTCGACTGCGACGGTCAGGTGGTGCGGGCCTATTTGGACGACCGGTTGTTCATCGAAATCGAAGACCCCGCCATGCCCCTCAGCGGGCCAGTGATGTTGGTCGGCGGATGGGGCACAGACGTCTACGTGGACGACCTCGTCGTGCGCCAGTTCACCCCAGACCTGAGGCCCCGGAAACCGCCTCCTCCCCCCACGCCCACCCTGCCCGAATTTACCGCCCGTTTGGACCGTCAGGATGCGATTTACCACGATGGCGAACAGCCCCAACTGACCCTTTCTTGGCGGGCGGAAGAAACGGGGCCGTTGCACCTGCGACTGACGCTGTTAGATTTCTACGAGCGCCCCGTGGGGGAGGTGGAAACGACGGTGGAACGGCCGGCCGGCCGGACAGTTAGGGCCAGGGTGCCGCTCCAACCCCCGCGCCGGGGAATATTCAAGGTCTCTCTGATGGTGCAGGGCACAGGCGGCCCTCCTGTTCCCCAGGGAGACCTCCTCAGTTTCAGTGTCCTCCCGCGGGAGTTGGGGGAGCGTCCGGCCAACGAGGCCTCGCCCTTCGGCGGCCACCCGCACTGGGAGGTGCCGGAGTTCCATTACGCTCTGGCCCGCAAAATCGGTATGAGGTGGGCCCGCGACCACGACACCATTCAATACACCTGGTGGGTCAACGTTCAGCCAGGCGGTGAGGGAAAGGGTAGGGTGTGGCGGTGGTACGATGAGGACTTAGCAATACTCAAGCGCAACCGCCTGCACCTCTTGGGCGAGTTTCTGTACGTGCCCGACTGGGCCTCCTCTGCGCCTCCAGAGGCCGATGCCCGTACGCGTCGCACTTCGCCGCCCCGCGACCTGAAGGACTTTGCGCGGTACGTCTACGAGACGGTCAAGCACTACCGCGAGGTCATCAAATACTGGGAGGTCTGGAACGAGCCGCATTACAGCGGCTTCTGGCGCGGCACTCCGGAGCAATATGTCCAGTTACTGCGCCTGGCCTACGAGTCCGCCAAGCGAGCGAACCCCGACTGTGTCATCATCGGCGGCGGGGGGATTGCCCTGAATGCCTTGGACTGGGTGGAGCGGGCCTTCGAGGCCGGCCTGCTGCGCTACTGCGACGTTATCTCCTTCCACTACGGCCTGGGCGGGCTGCCGTTGGAGTCCGACTGGGAACGCTTCCGCCATGCTTTAGCCCAACTGCGGGCGCTGATGCGCCGCTACGGGGAGGAGAAGCCGCTGTGGAACACCGAGGCAGCCGTCTATGGCACCAGTTTCCTCGACCCCCACCGCGCAGGCTACGCCGAACCTGAGGCGCCCTATCACTTCCGCGAGGCGGCCTACAAACTGGTGCGCATGTACGTGGCCAACTTGGCCAACGGAGTGCAGAAGGTCTTCTACTACGATGTGCTCTGGCCGCGCCGCCGAGGGTTCATCGAAGCGGCCCGGCGCAATCCCGTCAACACGCGAATGCTGGAACTTCACGGGGGATTAAAACCCCTGGGCGTAGCCTACGCCACGCTGGCCGACCTCCTCGAAGGAGCCCAGTGGCTGACCCGGGTGGACCTCGCCCCCAATGTACATGCTTACCTCTTCACCCACGGCGCCGAGCACATCGCCGTCTACTGGGGCAATTACGGTCGGCAGTGGAGGGAAGCCCAACTGAGCGTGCCCGCCCGCGGACGGTGGACTCTAATTGACGTAATGAACGACCGACCTCCTCTGACCGCTGGTCCCTCGCCCGCGGGGACCGGAGAAAGACTCGTCTTGCCCCTCTCGCGGGCTCCGTTCTTCGTCTTAGCCACCGGCGTATCCGAAAAGGGTTTCGTGTCCGCCTGGCAGGAGGCCCGGATGGAAGTGAGCGTGCCCATTACCCATCTTTCCCCCGGGTACTTGCCTCAACCCTCCTCAAACTGTCCCCCCAACGCTTGCAAAAATTGCTCCACCACCTCTGGCTTTAGGCCGACAATTTTGCCCAAGGCGCGCAGCGGATTCGGCAGTGGTTCCTGCCATAGCCATTCCACCCTCAGCCAGAAACCCGGCACCGCCTCGGAGTGATATTCCCCCTCTTTGCCTTCAAAAACCAGACGATAGTGGCCTTCCTCTAAGCGGTAGAACTCGGCCCAGTGCCCTTGGGGGTCAATCAGCCAGTACTCCGGCACTCCCCCTTGGGCATACTCGTAGAACTTCTCTCCTCGGTCTCTCCCCGCGCTCTCTGGGGAAACTATCTCTACCACCAAATCGGCTGGGCCTTCCAAGTAGGTCTCCTGCAGCCGACCCAGATGCTCCTTGGCCACAAAGAGCAGGTCCGGCTCCCGACCGTGCTCCAACTTCATCTGAAAGGGGGCCGAGCGCACAACTCCCAATCTGCGGGATTCTACGAAAATGCGCAGAACGCTCTCCAAAAACCCGCACAGGTTTTGATGCCAATCACTCGCCGGGGTGTACATGAGCACTTGGCCATCCACCCATTCGGCCAGGGTGTCCTCATCTGCCCAAGCCAGAAACTCTTCGTAACTCATCTTGCCCGGCGGTGAGGGGGCCAGCAGCACCTCAATGAGTTGACGTCGCAACTCTTCATCTAACACCCCCGGCTCTTTCAGCAACTCTAATACTTGCTCCCCTCGCTCGTTCATCGTTCCACTCCCGGCAAGGATTAACCGCGTAGGAGAATATCACAAAGCCCTCTGTTTGTCAAGGGCCAGGGCTGGCATCGCCAAATAACTCTGGGAAGCCTTTGCTAAGCGCTGCGGCTCAGGTCAGCGGATAAAGCATAGGGCAAGCACACTGGTGACCAACCATCAGAGCGTTTAAGGGTCTTATCCTGCTCACTCCTACATTGGCATCAGAGTCGCTTTTCCTCAAGCAGCACAGAGGAGGACCGCAATTACTGCGCCGCTGAAGTCCAAACCGACCACCAGCACCGTTCGTCCGCTCCAGGGGCGCGGTTCCGTGACTAAGTCCAGTTCTTCTGAATTCGCATCGGGGGTGGGCGGGAGCCAGCCTGTGTGCAGGGCGCAAAGGGCGGCAATCAGGTTCAAAGCATCCCCCGCCCCCCAAGCCTCACCCCACAAGGCTTTAGGGGCAGTCACCGGCACTCGGTCGCCCACCAGTTCGCGCAGGGCCGCTGCTAAAACTGCGTCCAGCGTGGGATGGCCGTTCGCCCCGGCGATGACCGCTTCCACCTCCCCTACCGTCAAGTTGGCGTCGGCCAATGCGGCTTGGATGGTGGCCTTTACTTCGGGGAGGGAGTCACGGTGGCCATCCAAACCGAGGGGAAAAGAGGACTGAAAGACGCCTCTCACTTCGACCGCGGGAGAGAGGCCCCGGTGCTGGGCCCGGTCCATCCGTTCCAAAATCAGCAGGGCTGTTCCTTCGCCCAATACCGTTCCGTTAGCGGTGGGAGCGAAAGGCCGACAACCCTCCGGCCCATCGTCCAGGGGGGAAAGATAGGGCTGCAGTCCGGCGAACAACGGCTCAGAGAGCACCTCCACTCCTCCGGCCAATATCGCATCCGCCCGTCCGTCGCGCAGGGCAAGCACAGCATTGACCACTGCTTGGCCGCTGGAGACCAGGCCGGCGGTCACCGTCGTGTGGTGCCCCCGCAGGTTGTATTCAATGGCCGCCAG
Organism: Armatimonadota bacterium; assembly: GCA_012961305.1. Classification (GTDB taxonomy): domain Bacteria; phylum Armatimonadota; class UBA10988; order UBA10988; family DTZQ01; genus DTZQ01. The sequence goes on from DTZQ01000483.1 coordinate 4,468, forward strand.
GCTGGTGGGGGTGTTGGCCAAGGAGTGGCTGAACAGGAGCGAACTGGCGAACTTTATGCCGCGGGCCTGGGCTCGCAGCCAGTATTCGTACATGGTCGGCAGGCACCCGTAGGCCGTGCCCAGCACTATGCCAAACTGTTCTCCCCCCGCCAGGGGTAGGTCAAACCCAGCCCCTTCTAAAGCCATCCGTCCGGCGGCCAGGGTGAAGGCGGTGGCTGGGTCTAAGTAGGTCTTCGGGGTCAGCAGCCAGTCGGTCGCCGCGAAGTCCAGTACCTCCCCCGCCAACTGCGAGCGGTAGGGTTCCGGGTCAAAGCCGGTAATTTCCCGCAGGCCGCTTTTCCCCTGTCGCAGGGCCGTCCAAACCGCCTCTGGCCCCACGCCTAAAGCGCAAATCACTCCCCAACCGCTGATGAGTATCGGAACGGACATGGGTTTCAACTCTTGCCTTAACGTAGCAGGCAAAAGTAAATCAGGTGAGGGCATTTTACCTTTTACGCCCCGGGGTTAACTGCCAGGTGCTTGCCCAAAACGAGGGCGGCATTGTTGCCACCGAGGCCCGCAGAAAGGGACAAGACGACGTTTACCTCCCACCGTTGAGCCCGGTTGGGCACGACCTCCAAATCACACTCCGGGTCGGGCGTTTGGTAGTTGAGGGTGGGCGGAACGATGCCGTCCCGCAGGGCCAGCACACAGGCAATGGCTTCCAGCGCACCCGCGGCGGCCATGACATGTCCGGTCGCGGCTTTGAGGCTGCTGATTGGAATCCGATAAGCGTGCGGCCCCAGCACGGCCTTAATGGCCTGTGTTTCGGCCAGGTCGTGGTACGGCGTGCCGGTGGCATGGGCGTTGACGTAGTCCACTTCCTCCGGGGCCAGGCCCGCATCGGCCAAGGCCCTCCGGAGGGCCAGGCGCATTCCCTCTCCTCCTCTGTCCGGCGCCGTCAGATGGTAGGCGTTGTTGTTGGCAGCGTAGCCGAGCACCTCCGCATAAATTGGTACTCCCCGGCCCTGCGCATGTTCCCAGGATTCTAACACCACCATCCCTGAACCTTCCCCGAACAGCGTGCCGCTGCGGTTTCGGTCGAAGGGCCGAATGGTCTCGGTGGTAATGGTCCGCAGGGCACTCAGGCCGCTCAGCGCTGACAGACTCAAGGCGTCGTGTCCCCCGGCCAGCATCACTTCCGCCTGTCCGTGGCGGATTAAGTCCGCAGCGTAGCCCAGGGCATTGGTGCCGGAGGAGCAGGCGTTGGAGAGAGTGACTACGGGGCCGGTCAGACCGAACGAGACGATGGCTCGCCCTGCCGCCGCGTGGAAATCGAAGGCGGCGAAGGCGGCCGGGTCGCCCGTCTCCACAAACCCCTCCCAGGAGGAGGCTCCGCCGAAATTGGTGGAAAAAACCGCTCCCCGGCCAGCAGCAGGAGTTTCCCGCTCCAGGCCAGCGTCCCGCCAGGCTTCCGCCGCAGCGGCCAGAGCGAACTGCGCGGCCCGGTCCAGTCCCGCTGTCGAACCCAACCCCCAGGTGGAGAAGTCGAAATCAGTTACCTCTCCCCCCAAGTGGTTGCGCAGGCCCGTAGGGTCGAACCGGGTGATGGGTTTGAGGCCGCTGCGGTTTTCCGTCAGGTTGCGCCAGAACTCAGCAACACTGTTCCCCAGGGCACATATTGCTCCCAGGCCAGTGATGACCACTCGTTTTCGTTCGCCAGGCATCTTGTTCCTCCTCAGACGAAGGCATTGTAATCTAAACCTGCCGTTCTGTCAACTGGGCCTTGACGGTTCGGCGGTGGAGGTGCTATACTGGATGCAGGTATTTGTACTCAGGGGCTTCAGCCCCGTTTGACGGCCCTGAAGTGCCTGACTCCAAAGAGGAGGTGCAGCGATGACTTACTTATCTCCATTGTGGGGGGGACTCTGTTTGACTTTGGCCGCAGTAGGGGCACGGGCGGCTGAGCCTCTACGGGCCGGGGCGGCGCGGGTGAGCATTACCCCGGAGGTCAAAGCCCATCCCATTCCTCTGGGAGGCTACGGGGCGCGCGAGGGCAAGCCGGCCACCGGGGTGCATGACCCGGTGTATGCCCGGGCCCTCGTACTGACCCAGGGCCCTCGAAAAATTGCCTTAGTCAGTACCGACCTCTGTTTCATACCTGCCGGCGTAAAGGAGGCTGTGTTGAAGCAGGTTGGGCCGGAGACGGGCCTGGACGCGAACACCCTGCTGCTGGCGGCGACTCACTGCCACTCTGCGCCGGAGGCGATGGCCTTAAATCCCCGGAACGTCTTCTCCAACCCGCGAGTGGGCATTTTCGACCCCTGGCTCTTCGAGTTCACAGTGGAACGCATCGCCCAGGCGGTACGCCAGGCTCAGGCCCGCTTGCGCCCGGCGCGGGTGGGAGTTGCGGCGGAGCGAGTGCCCGGCTTGAACCGCAACCGACGGGGCGATGAGACGGTGGACGAGGAAATGACGGTGCTTAAAGTCGTGGAGGACTCCGGGCGACCGCAGGCCTTGGCCGTGTTTTTCACCGCCCATGTGACCATTTTCGGACCCGAAATGATGGAAGTTTCCGGCGGCTGGGCCGGGGTGTTGGAGCGAACGCTGGAGGAGCGATTGGGCGGCGAGGCGGTAGTTTTGTTCTTCAACGGAGCAGAGGGTGACCAGACGACAGCCGGGGCGGAGGGAGCCAATGCTTTCGAGCGAGTGGAGCACTACGGGCGCCGGGTCGCCGCGCATGCCTTACGCCTGGCGGAGCAAGCCAAGCCTCTCCCGGAGGTAACTCTTCGCTCCCTAAGTGCCGACCTGCCGCTGCCGGAGCGGCGGGCTTCGCCCTTTTTCGCCCAAATTGCAGGGCGGGAGTACGGGGTCCCTGAGGAGCAGTTGGAGGCCCTGCTCCACCAATTGTTCCCGTCCACGGCAGCCCTGATGGCGATGCAGGTCGGTGATTTGGTGCTGCTGGCTGTGCCCGGCGAACCCATTGCCCAGATTGGGCTTGCGCTCAAAGCCCATGCGCGGCGGGCGGGGGCCAAACAGGTGGCCATCGTCGGCCTGGCCAACGACTACATAGGCTACATTCTCACTCCCGAAGAGTACCGCGAGGGCGGCTACGAGGCAACGGTCTCCTTCTACGGCGACCAACTGGGACCGACCCTAAGGGCCGGAATGGAGAGGTTGGTGGAGAACTTGCTGGCCCCTTAACGGATAAGGGGGGTGCGGCCGGTCTTGGTTTTAGAACCGCAGCCGGAGGAGGAATTGCCGCAGCCGCGGAGAAACCTTTTCCGAGAACTGCCACGTGCGAGGAGAGGGCAAAAGGTAACTGTTGGGCGGCAGACAAACGCGGCTGGGGAAAGGAGGGAAGGAATGGCGCTCATAACTCTGTGCTTGCTGTGTTCCCTACGGGGCCCGGAGGAGCCCATTTATCAGGTGGACGTGCGGGATGCAGCGGCTTGGGAGGCCAGGCCGACCTGGCTGGCCAATCCGGCGGAAACGGCGACGGTGCGAACCAGGGAAGAGGGTTTGGAGTTTTTCGTCGCCGAACCGAACCGGGGGATGAAATGGCGGCGCGACCTGCCGGTGATTTTTGCTGAGGAGGCGCGTTATCTGGTGCTGAGATATCGAGCAGTGAACTACCATCCCAGCGCCGGGGATTACGTCATCTGGCTACACGACGAAAACCCCGATGGACAGCGGATTATCAAGGGACGGGATTTGACTCTGGACGGCCAGTGGCATACTTACGTGTTTGACCTGCGGACTCTGCCCTCTCAGATTTTCGACCAGATGGCCCTGCAGGTACAGGCGGCCGAGGCTGGCGAGGCCCATCTGTTCGTGCGGGAACTGGTTTTCACCAACGCGCTTCCGACCGAGGTCCCCTCGCCTGCAGAACCGCCCTACCGAGAAATCAGCCTTCCCCTGCGGGCCTCCCAATGGCAGGCCATGCCCTCCTGGTTGGGCAATCCGACCGGGCGGCCGGAAGTACGAGCGGCGGAAGTAGAGGCCGCTACGGCCCTGCGTTTCATCGTAGACGAGGCCGGACGGGGAATGAAGTGGCGCTGTCTGTTGGAGGAACCTTTGGACCTCGCTGGCCTGCCCTATGTGACCCTGCGCTATCGGGCCGAGGGCCTTGCTCCGCGGGGGGATTACCTGCTCTACTTGGGCAGCGACGGGAGCGGAAGGGCCCCTCAGGAGGCCCGACCCCTGCGGCCGGAGGTCTTAGAAGCCGACGGAACCTGGCACGTAGTTACCGCCCCGGTGCCGACCATGCAGGTGGCTGCTTTGGCCCTGCAGGTGCAGGCGGCTCACCCTCAAGCCTGGCTGGAAGTAGCCACCCTGACCTTTTCCTCTCGGCGGCCCCAACGGCCCCTGCGCGAGGTGCTACCGTTTCGGAAAGGGTGGGGGGAAGGCCCGCAACCCTATCAGCCTCTGGCCCTGCCAGCCAACGCGGAGGTGGCCCCCTGGCTGGTGGGTTTGGGCCTGGCCCCCGTTTGGTTCCCTCAGTCCCAAGTCACGGTCGCGGACATACCCTTCCAGGTCCGTCCAGAGGCACCCCAGGTGCTGGCTACGCCCCTAAAGGAGGTAGGCCAGGTCACCATACCCATAGGCCGGGTGGCGGAGGCGATTTATCTGCTCTTGGGGGCCCGCTTCATCGGGCCGGAGGAGCCTTCTCTGGGCCGGGGGGAACTGCGCCGGGTGCGACAGGTGGAGCGGTTCCTGGTGCAGGTGGACTACGCCGACGGGGTGAGCGACCTGATTTTCCCCCGGCGGCTGCCCTCGCAACAGCCCCTCCTGGTGGAAGAGCCGGGGGTGTACCTGGCGACACCCACCCGCCAGGTGAGCATTCGCCAAATCACCCTGCGCGATGGAATGAGACGGGGCGGGTTTTACCTGGCGGGAGTGACCTTAGGCCCGGCTCCTTCCCCTCGCAGGCGGGAAGAAGGAAAAGAGGGGGGTCCCCTCCGCCGGGTGCCTGTCACCGCGCTCGCGGCTACGACTGTGGGCCTGACCCTGGATGAAGGGCGGCGCCGGGCGGTGGCTTTAACCAACCGGGCTACCGGCACCAGTTGGCTAACGGAGCCGAGTGTTCTGTTTGCGGTAGAGGCCGAAGGACCCCTGAAGGCCCAACTGAGCATCCGCGAGAATCCCCCTCAGGAAGTCATCCTGCGCCTTTCCCTCACCAACACCGGCCCCAAGCCGGTGAAGGTCACTCCGACTTTCCCCCAGTTGCTAAACCTCTCGCCCGGTGGCGACCCCGACGATTTGGGCTACTGCTTCCCCCGGCGCGGGGCAGTCATCAACACCATGCCCATTTCCCTGCGCGAGCCGTACAGCGGGCGGTTCCCGCTGCAGTTTATAAGCGTCTATCACCCTCAGGCCGGGGGGATTTACCTGCTGACCCATGACACCGCCAACACGCCCAAATGGTTCTGGCTGCGGAAGAGGGACACCGTGAGCCTGGGGGTGGAGTACTGGCCGCGCACTCTCCAGCCGGGGGAGACCTGGGAGTTGCCGGAGGCTGCCCTGGGAGCGCACGCAGGCGACTGGCACCTGGCTTTCGAGGCCTACCGCCGGTGGAAGGAGACTTGGTATCGTCCGTTGGTGCCGCGCAAGCAGTGGTTCCGCGAGGTGTTCAACTTCCGGCAGCAGTTCCTGCATTTCGCCCTGCCGCGCAAAAGTGGCCTCTTTGAGGCCGACACGAAAACCTTCCGGGTGGAGGAAGTGCTGGCGACTGATGAGAAGGCCTTCGGCGGCGTGGACTATTTGCACCTGTTCGACTGGGGCTGGACACCTACTCATGGCCGCTGTGGGGACTACCGTCCCTGGGACTATTTGGGTGGGGCAGACAACTTCCGTCGGGCGGTGGAGGCGGTGCAAAAGCGGGGCATTCCTGTGGGGTTGTACATCGAAGGTTATCTCATTGACCCGCCCTCGGAGGTGGCCCAGGCCCACGGCCGGGAATGGCAACTGCTGCGGGCCGACGGAACGCCGTACACCAACTTTGCCCCCAGTTTTCACCTATGTCCCCACCTCCCCGCCTGGCAGGAGTACCTGACCCAAACCTACGTCCGGGCTGCGCGGGAGACGGGAGCCAACGGGTTTTACATTGACGAGTTTGGCTTCGCCGCTCACTACATCTGCCACAATCCCGCCCACGGCCATCCCGTACCCCTCTCTCCCCTGCGGGGCGAGGCTGCCCTCACCCGCAAAGTGCGGGAGGCCTTGCCGCCGGAGGCCGTGGTGTACACGGAGGAAACGCCTACCGACGTGACCTCCCAGTACCAGGATGGCAGTTTCACCTACGCCATCAGCAGCGTTTCCGACGAGTGGTCGCCGACGCACGTGAACCTGACCCGGTTCGCCCTGCCGGACTTCAAGACCTTTGAAATAATCGTGTGCGACCGACCGCTGGGCAGCGATGTACAGAGCGTGAAGCGGATTTTCTTCAACGGCGAGGGCATCTGGATTGAGGGAATTCCCGAGGCCTGGTTCACGCCGGAGACACGGGCCTTCATTGCCCGTATGCACCGCATTTTGCGGGAACACTCGGCGGCCTTTACCAGTCTGAACCCCCGCCCCCTGGTGCCTACGCTCCGCAAAGGGGTGTACGCCAATGAGTTCCCGGCGGAGGAGGAAACGGTGTGGACGCTGTACAACGCCTGCTGGGAAACGGTACGGGGGGAACTGCTGGCGGTTCCCCATCGGGACGGGGCCGTCTATCGGGACCTGTGGCGGGGACAACCTTTGACCCCCCGGGTGGAGGGTGGAAGGGCCTATCTGACCCTGGAATTGGAACCCCGAGGCGTGGGATGTGTCAGTAGAAGTACGGCGGATTAGAGTGAATTATGGGTAGGGCGGCTTCCCTTAGCCGCCTGCTGGGAGGTGGTAAAATGAAGGAGCACAGTCCATGAAAGAGGGATTGCAAGCGGAGGAACGAACTCTGAGCGTCATCTGGGACGGCCAGGTCCGACTGAGAGGACTGCACGTACAGGGGCACACCACGGCCGGGGTGTTCTCCGCCGTAGACCCCCCTTCCTCTCCCCGGGTACGGGAGGATAGAGGGAAGGCGGTGGTGAAAACGGAGACGAGGGAAGGAGAGGACGACCTCGGTTCGTACACCTCCTTGAGCCAGCGGTTCTTGCGGGAAAAGGTGGGCAGCGGTCGGTTGGAACTGCGTTATTATCCGGCCCTTCGGGTGGTCACTGGCCAGGCCGCGGTCGCGGCCTATCAGGGTGACCTGTTGTCCGAGGGCGGAGCGCGGGTGGAAAGTGCCGACCTGCCCGGTTTGGCCCGGCTGCTGGGGGGCTACCTGTACAGCGATTGGTGGGCTCGGCCCACGTTTTCCCCCGACCTGGCGAACCTTCCGGCCCGGACCCAATTCCTGCTCTGGCAGACGGAGGACGGGAGTTACGGCTGCCTGGTGCCGCTGGTGTCTGGGCAGACGAAGGCCGAGGTGAACGGGCGCACGGGACGGTTGGGGGTGGACTTGACCACCCACGACGCGGGCCGGCGCAAAGTGGACAGCCTTTGTTTCGTCTTAGGGTGGGGGGAGGACCCCTTCGAACTGGTGCGCCGAGTGTACACAGCGGGCATGACGGCGGCCGGGCGGCCCGGGCACCTGCGCTGGGAGAAACCCTTTCCCGTCCCCTTTGAATATCTGGGCTGGTGCTCCTGGGACGCCTTTTACCAGCAGGTTAACGAGGCCGGGCTGCGGGAGAAAATGGAGGAGTTCCGGCAAAAGGAGGTGCCGGTACGCTTCGTACTCATTGATGACGGCTGGTCCCCCACTCCCCAGCGCCAGTTGGCCGGCTTCGGCACGGACAAGGAAAAGTTCCCTCAGGGGCTTAGGCCCATCGTGCGGGCGATGAAGGAGGAATATGGGGTGAAGTACGTCGGGGTATGGCACACCTTTAACGGCTACTGGGGAGGAATACACCCGGAGTCGCCCCTCGCTGCCCGCTACCGTTCCCATCTGTTGGAGAGCAAGCAGGGCCACCTCCTGCCGGCGCCAGACCTCTCCGCAGGGGTGCAGTTCTGGAGCGACTGGCACGCACACCTGCGGGCCGAGGGCATTGATTTTGTGAAAGTGGACAATCAGGGCTGTCTCTACCACCACACCCGCCACCTCCTGCCCATCGGCACCGCCGCCAGCGGGGCTCAATACGCGCTGCAGGCCTCGGTCAACCTGCATTTGCGGGGGTGGATGATTAACTGCATGTGCATGACCTCCGAGGCCCATTGGCACTGGATTACCTCCAACGTATCCCGGTCTTCAGAGGACTTCTGGCCTCGAAGGGAGGGCACAGCGGCGGAGCACGCCCGGCAGAACGTGTACAACTCCCTGTGGTACGGCAACCTGTGCTGGCCTGATTGGGACATGTGGTGGACGGAGCATCCTCAGGCCACCTACCATGCCGTGCTGCGGGCTCTCAGCGGCGGCCCAGTTTATTTCAGCGATGAGGTGGGGCGCACCCGGCCGGAGGTCCTGTGGCCGTTGATTCTCTCCGACGGACGCCTGCTGCGCTGTGACCAGCCCGGACTCCCCACCCGAGACTGCCTTTTCGCCGACCCGCAACACCATCCCATCGCCCTGAAGGTGTGGAACCGCGTGGGAACTGCCGGACTGGTGGCTGCCTTTCACGCTACGGAAAGTGAGGAGCCGGTGTCTGCCGCCGTCCGCCCCGCCGACGTCGAAGGGCTCGAAGGGGAAACCTTCGCAGTGCGGGAGCATTTCTCCGGCGAAACGCGGCTGTTAGCCCGGGATGAGGCTTGGGAGTGGGAATTGGAACAGTTTGGGGTGCGGCTATTCGTGGTGGTGCCCGTGGAGAAGGGTTTTGCTGCCCTGGGTTTGACGGAAAAATATGTCGCCCCGCGCACCGTAACCGCTGTGCGTCGGTGGGGAGAAACCATTGAAGTAGATTTGGCCGAGGGCGGGACCTTCCTGGCCTACTGCGCCCGTCCGGTGCGGGAAGTGAGGGCCGAGGGGGAAACGGTGCCCTTTGCATATGCGGCGAGTTGGCTGCGCGTGGACTGCCCGGGACGCCCGGCTTTGACTTTGTGCATTTTTTGACTGGGGGTTGACAAAAGCAATATCGGGGTGTATAATAAAAGTTAGAAAGGAGGTCTGAATTATGTTAAGTCATGCTTCCCACTCTAAGGGATTTACCCTCATCGAACTTCTGGTGGTTATCGCGATAATCGCGATTTTGGCTGCCATTCTTTTTCCCGTGTTCGCCCAGGCACGGGAGAAAGCCCGCACGGCCAGTTGCCAGTCGAACCTGAAACAGTTGGCGATGGCGAGTCTGATGTATGTGCAGGACTACGATGAGACCTGGTTCACCTGGACGTCCCGGGGGCGAGACTACGGGCCGGCGGTTCCGCACGACTTGATTTACCCCTACACCCGAAACGACCAACTTTACGTCTGTCCCAGCACTCGAGCCAAACCCGTTCCGGGTCGTACTTACCGTTATCGGGGCATGATTCTGGAACACACCCGGCCGA
>DTZQ01000484.1 GCA_012961305.1 Armatimonadota bacterium
CGCCCAGGCAACGATGAGCGTCCGCCCTGCGGTTTCAAAGCCGTAGGCTTTCACCCCCTCCGGCGCCTCCAGCGGGCCCAGGGAGGTCACCTTCGCCCCGAACAGGTTGGCCATCGCTGCCTGAGTGACCAGCATCTTGCGGGGCGCACCAGCCCACTCGAAGAAGATTCCGGCCAGGCTTTCGTTGTTGAGGCTGCCCGGCGTGCCGGAGTGGTAGATGATTTTCTGCACCCCGTAGGCCAGCAGCAAAGTGTTGAACTTGACCTGCCATTCTGCCGCTTCCGCCTCTCCCTCCAAGGGCTTGAGCCAAGCCCGGTAGGGCTCAAAGGGCCTATCGTCGTCGGCATAGTAGGCCCCCTCGGTGAACCAAATGGGTTTGTCCGCCCCGGCGGCTCGCATGCGCTCACGCAACTCCCGCAGGCCCCCCTCGTACTCCTCCGGCGGGGTCAGGCCGGGATAGGTGTGCAGGTTGAAAGCGTCCACCCACCGCAGACCGCCAGCCTCGATGAACTCCCGCGTGTAGGTTCCCGCCCCGCCGGCGAGGCCCCCAATGACCAGGGCCGCAGGGTCGGCCTCCTTCACCGCCCGGTAGGCCACCCGCAGCAGGCGCACGTAGTCCTCGACCTGATAGCCCTTCCGCTGGGGCAGGGCATAGGAGGTGTAAAGGGGCTCGTTCAGAATTTCCCACACGTGCAGGCGGTCGCGGTAGTGTCGTACCGTCGTGCGCACGTAAGTGGCGAACTCCGCGAGGTCGCGGGGCATGTAGGCCATCCGCTCCCGGTTGCCCGGATAGCGGTCGGTCACTTTCACCTCCGGCCCCGCGCGGGAGGCCCAGTTGCTGGAGGGAAAGGGCAGCAGGGCCAACACATTCAAGCCCTGCTCCAGGACGCGGTTGATTTGGTAATCCGCCTCCGCGAACTCAAACCGGCCCTTTTCCGGCTCTACCTCCTGCCATTTCAGCGACCAGTCGCGGAACCAGCAGAGGCCAATTTGCTTGCTCAGAGCCAGCAGGTGCGGCCAGGGATAGGCATGATTCATGCCGAACAGGCTGTCTGCATGGGGATAGGGCTCGACGATGGCCAAACGCAGGGGACGGGTGAGGGCCACTTCCCCGCCCTCGCCGCGCAGGTGCAGGCGGTAGAAACCTTTGCGCCGCACGCCTGTACGGAGGGGCACCTTCACCGCGCGGCCCGGCGGCACCTCCACGGGGAGGGTGGCCTGATGGACCACGGCCTCGTCGAAGTCTGTAGTCCGGAGGTGCAGGGTGAGGGACTGGACGGACTCGCCAGCGTTGAAAAGGGTGGCCGTCATCTCCGGCTCCGCGTCGGGGGGAAAGAGGTTCCCCAAACGGCCCGTTTCCACCCCCACCTCCACCCTCGCCCGCGGGCGGTAGGGTGTGGCCTCCGAACCTCTCTCCAATTGTACGCCGTCAACCCACAAGGTCCCCCTGGCCCGCTCGGAAGCCTCCAAATCCAAACCCAAAGCCACGAAAATCTGCGGTGCCTGCGGTTGGAAGGTGAAGGTGTACCGCGCCCACTCGGTCGTGAGCCGTACCACCCGCCGCAAACTCCCCCGGAACGCCTGGCGCACGGAGAGCACTCCGACTAATCCCTCCCCATCGGCCTTCAGGTAGGCGGACAGAGTGTAATCCGCGCCCGGCTCTACTTCAATCCAGCCCCGATTGGCCAACAGGGGGGCTTTCACCGGCACGCGGTACAGGGGAAAGTAGTCGAAATAGAACACGGGCATTGTCTCCGGCGTGAGGGCGATTTTGAAACTCGCCCGCTGGAACCGGGCGGTGGTGGTATCTACTGTGCCCACGGGGAGGTTCAAGTTCCCGCCCCAACCGGGCAGGTCAGCAATGCTGCCCCAGCCGCTCGTCCCGCACTCGAAACTGCTGTTGAGCAGGAGGTTCGTCGCCGTGGTGGGCGGGACTACCTCCGTGAACCGCCTAACGACCGGCTTGGACGGCGTCAGACGTACCTCGTCCAGCCAGAGGGCCCCAGTGGTGTTGTACCAGAACTGGAGGCGGATGTGCTCAGAAATGGTCTCCGTGGCCTGAAAGGTGAACTCGAACTGCTTCCACTCCCGCGGCACGCGGAAGGAATCCCGCAGGCCGCAGTCACGCCAGGGGCGCATGTTCACAATGGCCACCTGCACCGCCCGGCCGCCAATTCCCTCCTGCTTGGCGACGAAGGAGAGCCGATACCACCTCCCCCGCTCCAGCCGGAGGGTATTAACCTGGCAGAGCATGGCATGACTGGCCGGCGAAAGGGAATCCATCACCGCGGCTGATGTGGACGCCATTGTGGGCCGAACCAGAGACGAGGCCCTGTTTGAATTTACAGAAGCCTTTGCCGGAGCAAATCTTGCCGGGGCGTTGCTCAGTCTTCACCGTTTACGGGAAAACGGCATCCATTCTCTGATGATTGTAGCAGGTTTACGGAACTTCATCCGCAAACTGCTGCTGGCCCGTGCCTTTCAGGAACAGCCTCATC
>DTZQ01000485.1 GCA_012961305.1 Armatimonadota bacterium
CCGTCCCCCGTCTCCCGTCTCAATTCACTACCGTAATTTTAACCGGTATTTTCATTCCGGTCAATCAGGTTGAACTGGCTGAGTAGTTACCTTTTCCGATAGTCCCAGTGCTGCTCACAAGCAGCCTCTACCGAAAGGAAACCGCCCTCTTTTAACCTCCTAAATCACATTCCCCTGTTCATCGCGGATTTCGACGACATCCCGATGAACCACAGTACACCGCGGGGCGACGGAACGGGTCAGGAATACATTTGCCCCAATGACCGCCTCTTCCCCGATAACCACGTCGCCGAGAATCGTCGCGTTGGCGTAAATAATGACCTTGTCCTCGATGGTGGGGTGTCGCTTGATGCGCTTGATGGGATAGCCGTTCTCATCTAAGGGGAAACTTTTGGCCCCCAGGGTTACCCCTTGATAGATTTTGACGTTGTGGCCAATTTCAGTGGTTTCGCCGATGACCACCCCCGTCGCATGGTCAATGAAAAAACTCTCCCCAATTTCGGCCCCCGGATGGATGTCCACCCCGGTTTGGGCGTGGGTGTATTCGCTCATGATGCGCGGCACCACGGGCACGTCGAGGGCATACAACTCATGGGCCAAGCGGTGGGAAGTGATGGCCGCCAAGCCGGGATAACAGAGGGCCACTTCGGCGAAGGAGAGGGCCGCCGGGTCCCCGTTGTAGGCGGACTGCACGTCTTTGATGAGCAGTTGCCGAATGTGGGGCAGGCGGGTGAAGAAAACCTGGGTGAGGCGTTCCGCCTCCGCCCGTATTTCCTCTGCGGCCAGCGGCTTTGGCACCCTCTCCCCTCGCTCCCGGCAAGTCTGAGCCCAGGCACTCTTCCAGCGCAGGGGCAAAGACCGGGCAATCTCTGCCGAGAGCAAACGGTAAGCCCGGCTCAGTCGCTCTTCCAAAAACGGCTCCAGCATCCCCATACTGACCGCTTCGACCGACATGCGGCCGGGGAACATTGCGTCCTCTAACAACTGGAGGGCTTCAATCACCCGCTCCTTATCGGGCAACGTTCCCCCTGCGCTGTCCGGGGTGTCCTGGGTGTCGCTGCGGTACAGAGGCAGCAGTTGCGAAACTACCTGGCAAATCAGGTAGGCCGGTGTCTCCGCCGGGCACGTTTCACACTGGGCTGGCAAAGTAGCCTCCCAGGCCGACCTTATCGCTCGTTCAGCCATGATTTACCTCCTTTTGGCTCGCTTGTACAACCTCCAAGCGTTCAGTCCCGGGCCTTATGGCCAGCGATAAGCAATGGGCGATGGGCGAATTGAGCAATAAGCACAAGGTTAATTGCTGAACGCCTACTACATTATACTTCCGCGGGGGGCAATTGTCAATGGTTACAGCCATTGACAAGCGGAGGAAGGTGTGGTAAACTTGGGAAACACCGATGAACGGGCCACCAATGGGCAAAATAAGCCGGGGCTCCGATGGCTGGAGAACTTGGCTCAGTTCGGCCTGGGGAGGGGCCCTGGGACTGGTTGTGCTCTTGCTGCTTCCTCCGGCCGAGGCAGGGGCGGATTACCTGTCTTTCGTGCGGAGGGGTTTGGAAGCGGCGGAGCAGGGCCGCTGGGAGGCCGCCGAGGAGGCCTTCCTCCAGGCCACGGCCGCGAACGCCGAAGGTGCCCTGGGCTATCTGGGCCTCGGCCTGGTGCGTCTGGCAGAGGGTCAGGTGGACGAGGCGGCACGAGGGTTCAAGCAGGCGGAGTCCACGGGCCGCGCCCCCGCTCTGGCTGCCTGGGGTTTGGGCCTGTGCTATTTCCAAATTGGCCACTGGGAGGAGGCCGCACGGCAGTTTGCCCTAACCCTTCGCCAGCGGCCCGACCTGACAACGCCTCACCTTCTCTTGGCCCTGATTCACCTGGCCCAGGGGTGGACGAATGCTGCCGGACGGGATTGGGCCCAAGTGCCCCCGGGAGAACGGGAAACCCCGCTGGCCGTTTACGTGCAGGCTCTCTGCGCCCTGCAAAGCGGGCGGGAAGATGAGGCCCAGCAAATCCTCTGGCGGCTGTACCAGCACTGGCCGAAAAATGGGCCTTCCCTGCCCCTCCTTCTGCCGCTACGCTTCCAATTTCGAAAAGGGCAGGGCGTGGTCTTCGCCGTCTCTCGCCGGCAGCAGCCGCTTCGTTGGGAACCTGTGGCCTCCCGCAACCAGGAGGCGGAGTCCTCGGCCCCCCTGCGCATTGTGCAACCCCTGCCCGGAGCGGTAGTCAGCGGGCAAGTAAAGGTGGCAGTAGCCCTACGCTCGGGTTATCGGGTGAAATACCTTACCCTGCGGGTCAATGGACAGTTCCTCGCCATGACCAACCGCCAGCCCTACCGTTTCCTTTGGGACACCTCTCATCTGCCCCCAGGGGCTTACACCCTCACCGTGTACGCCCAGGGAGAAACTCCGGCCCAGGGTTCCGTGCGGGTGTTTGTGGGTCAGGCGGACGAGCCACCTCCCAGTTCCTACCCTTCGCCGGCCCACAAAGCCCTAAGCCAACGTCTGGTGCGGCTGTTACGTCCTGCACCCCGTCGGGCGCAAATTGAGCAACTGCTGGCTGCCCTCTACCAGGCCCAGGGGCGGGGAGCAGAGGCCCTTGCTTTCTACGAGCAATTAGTGGCCGACGACCGAGGCCGGTCTGAAGTTTGGGAGACCCTATTGGGCCTCTATGCCGCCGAGGGGGTGAGCATTTCCCCGGCGCAACTGTCCGTCTATCGGTGGGGGGTGGGGGGAGGGCGACGAGTGGCTTTGACTTTCGACGACGGCCCCAACTCGCCCTACACCGAGGAAATCCTGCGTCTTTTGGACGCCTATCGGGTGCGGGCGACTTTTTTCGTGGTCGGGCGCATGGTAGAGCGGTTTCCCCATCTCATCCGGGAAATTGCCCGCCGCGGCCACGAAATTGCCAACCACACTTATTCGCACTGCGACTTACAGCGGCTGAGCCTCACCCAAATTAGGTGGCAACTGCTGAAAACCCAGGTGTTAGTGGCCCGCTGTGGCGGCCAGCCGGTACGCCTGTTTCGTCCGCCGGGGGGACACTTGAACGCGCGGGTGAAAAGGGCCGGGGCCGAACTTGGCTACGTGCCCGTACTGTGGACGGTCAACGCCAGCGAGTACGAACACCTCCCTCCGGAGGAGGCCATCGCTCGGCTTCTGCCCCGGATTGGCGATGGAGCCATTGTGCTGCTGCACAACGGAGCGGACAACACTTTGCCCCTGTTGCCCTACCTGCTGCGTGAACTGCGGGCGCGCGGCTATCAATTGGTCACCGTTTCGGAAATCATCCAACCGCCGCGGTCCACTTCGGAAGTGGAAGGTTTGATGGCCGGGAAGATGGGCCACTAATTCAACCGTGGCTAAGGACGGGAGGGGCGAACTCCCGGAAGTAGAAATGTGGAAGGCGAGGGGCGGAGGTTCAACCGCCGAGGCGCAGAGGGTTGGAAGAAGATACTCTGCGGTACAGAGATGCGGAGGTTCCTCATTTCGACTTCCGCCTGGGGAACATTCCCATTTCTGCATCAGAGAGCCGGGCTTCAGGCGCAGGTTTGAAGCCTGCGGCTACAGGACTATGGGACTGACAGACGCCAAATTCATCTGGGGGCCCAAGTGGTTCTTCCTTCTCGCCCTGCTGCTGAGCCCGTTTTCCTGTGCTTTTCAGATGCGTTCCTCCTCTCCTGTCCCTCGCCCCAGCGGGAGGGTGGAACGTCCAGCCGGGCCGGAACTGGACCCCAATGCCACCGAGTTCCCCGCCGCCTCCCTGTTCGATGCCTCCTATCTGCTGGAGCCACCTGCAGGGCGACACGGCTTCCTCACGGTCACGGCAGACGGGCATTTCGCTTTCGCCGACGGGACCCCTGTCCGCTTCTGGGGCATCAATGTCGCGGCTGAAAGCGTTTTTCAGCCCCGGGAGCGCATTGATGCGGCCATCGCTGCCATTCGGCGGGCCGGGTTTAACCTCGTGCGCCTGCACCACTTAGACGAAACCGACCGAGGCATTCTGGCTGCCGACCCCCGCCAGGGCTTCCGCGACGACCGTTTGGGGTTGCTCGACTACTGGATTTATCGGCTGCGGGAAAGCGGGATTTACGTTTACCTGGACCTCTTAGACTACCGCACTTTTACGGCCGCGGAGGGAGTAGTCAACGCCCTTGCTCTGGGCCGGGGGGCCAAACCCTACGCGGTGTTCGACCCTACCCTCATTGCCCGGCAAAAGGAGTATGCCCGCCGCCTGCTGCGGGAGCATGTGAACCGCTACACCGGCCGGCCCTATGCCCAGGACCCAACGATTGCCCTACTGGAACTTTACGACGAAAACGGCCTGTTTAGCAAGCGGCGGCGGTGGCGGCAATTGGCCGAACCCTACCGCACCCGGCTGCGGAGGCTGTGGAACGAGTTTCTGCGGGAGAGGTATGCCACTACCGACCGGTTGCGTTCGGCCTGGGAGGGAGCACTGGCGGAGGGAGAATCGCTGGAGGAGGGAACTGTCGAACTGCCAGCCTTCACCGCTGGAGAGGTCCAGGCTCCTTTCAAGGCTCCCCTGCGGCAGGACGACGGGGCGCGCTTTGCCTATCGGCTACACCGCCGTTACTTTCGGGAAATGAAGGCCTTCCTGCGGGAAGAGGTGGGGGTGAAGGTGCCCTTGACCGCGGTGGGCGATGTGGACCTGCTGCCGGACACTTACTCCATCGCTGAGGAACTGGACTTCATCGGCACCAACTTCTACTGGGACCATCCCATTTTCGCCCCCCGGGCCGCCTGGAAATTGCCCTTCTTTTTCACCAACTGCAACCCCCTGACTACGCGCCAAAAGGAGACTTTCGCGCCCTTTACCGCCGTGGCCCGCGTCGCCGGGAAACCGCTGGTGGTGCGGGAGTGGAACTACTGCTACCCGAACGCCTACCGGGCCGGAGGGGTGTTGGAGGCGGCGGCCTACGGCTGCCTGCAGGACTACGACGCGCTGATTCTGTTCACCTTTGGCCTGCGGCCGGAGGAGCAGCGCATAGGCTACTTCGCTGTCCAGCGAGACCCAACCCGCTGGGGCTTGACGGCGATAGGGGCCCAGACCTTCCTGCGGCGAGACGTGGCCCCGGCCCGGCGAAAGGTGGAAATCGGCTGTTCCGAGGGGGACGTTTTCCGCTTCCGAGAGTCCTACTTAACGGATTTGCACCGCCTCAGTTGGGTGAGTCAGGTGGCCCATCGCTTTTTCCTCCACGCCCTGCAGCCGACGGCGGATTTGACGGTGGCCTGGGGGCAGGTGGCCGCGGACTATCGGGGCGAACGGTGCGTGCTCTCGGCCCGCCAACTGCCCCAGGGTCGGACCTATTTCCGCTATCCCCTGCGCCCGCGGGCCACGAAAGCAGCGCCCTTTGCCTTTGCGGGCCTGCTTTACGACGCCGGAGAGGTGCGGGAAAAGGAAGCCGGGCCCCGGTTCGAACTGGAGGCCCTGGTGTCGCTGGGCCTGCTGCCCCTTGGGGTAGCGGGGGAACTCAACCGGGCCTACGGGTTTTACGACCGCCGGCGGCGCAACTTCGTGTTCACCGCCCTGCCGCCAGAAGAGCAACTGCGGGCTGCGTTGGACGCCCTGGGGAAAATCCACGCCGACCAAGTGTCCCATCGGTTCGTAGATAGGGGGGTTTTTCTGGCGGATACGGGGGAGGTCGAACGGGATTCCGCCAAGGGGCGGTTAATCATCGTCACTCCGCGCTTGTGCGCAGTGGCGGGCAACTTGCGCAGCCGTTCCCCCCTGCGCCTCGGAGCGGTGGAGGCCACGGTGGCTTCGTCCCTGGGGGCCTTGGTGGTGCAGTCGCTGGAGGACAAACCGCTGAGCGAATCGGAGCACTTCGTGCTGAAATTGGTCACCGTAGCCTACAACAGCGGACAGGACTGGTATCCCCCTCGGGCCAGTGCGAAGGGGCCGGGGAGGGTCTATTGGACTCTGTCCGACCCGGGGCGGCTGCCCATCGTGACCCGGGGCGAACCCTCCTCCACGCCGACCATTGTGAGGATGGAAGGGAAGCGGGTGTTGGAGGTGTACCTGAAAAACGGGACCTGGGAGTTGGTGCGGGAGGGGAACCGCTGGCGGTTTTTCTGCGACACGCCGGATGTACGGGTGCGGGTTGACCCGGAGGCTTCGCACCACCGGGCGGAGGCCCTCCTGCGCTCCGGTCGACGGCTTCCTTTGAACCCCCGACCGGATTTCCTCTATCCCCCAGCGGCGCGGGTGGTGGTAGTAGAGACGGAACCGCGTTCACCTCCATAGCAGGGCCTAAAGTAATCTGTAAAACGTAAGGCGCGGGGTGATTTAGTGGAAAATGTACCCCTCGCCGGCGGGTTCCAACTGTAAATGGCAGTTTGCGGCCAGGGTTTTAAGCACCGCTTCCAGAGGTGTGCTTTGGCGGTGGACAGACTATTTTGCCGGGGCACAAACTCGGGAACGGTTTGGAATGCCGGGCAGGCCCGAAATGGTGCTCATCTTGTCAACGGCTCGGGTCTGTGCTATAATCGAGAAGGGGCAAGGCGCGGTAAAGCGGGGGAGTTAGGATGGCTTACCAGCGGCAAAGACCGCGGCGCAACTTAAGGCGTTGGCTCCTGCCGGTGGGCTTGCTCTCGGCAGCCCTTGGCTATTTCTCCCGACAGTGGTCGGCGGAAACCCCTTTTGTCTGGGTGGTCACCGCCGCTGACGGGATAATGGCCACTCCTACCCGCTGGGCGGGAGTGCTCTACTTCGGCGCGGACGATGGTTGCGTGTATGCGGTGGACGCCCACACGGGCACCCTGCTGTGGAAGTTCGCCCAGGCGTTTCCCGTGCGCACCACGCCCGCCCTGGCCCAGGGTCTGGTGTTTGTGGGAACGGATGCTGGAGTGCTGTACGCCCTGGACGCGGTAACTGGCGAGGTGGAGTGGAAAGCAACGGCGGGCGGGCCTATCCGTTCCAGTCCCCAGTACTCTCAGGGAACCGTCTATTTCGGCAGCGATGAAGGGGTAATATGGGCTCGGGATGCGATGAGCGGAGAATTGCGCTGGAAGCGAGCCTTGGGCGAGTCCCTCAGTACGCCCGTAGCCGTGGCCGGAACGAGCCTGTACCTCACTACTGGTGCAGGCCGGGTAATAGCCCTTTCGGTAGCCGACGGCAGTCCTCGGTGGGAAGCGAGTTTCCCCGCCAATCATTTAACCGCGCCACTTTTGGTAGGGGACGAAATGTACATCGGCACGGACCGGGGAGGATTATATGCTATCTCCCTTGTCCAGGGAGAAACCCGTCGTGTGGCCACAGTTCCCCATGCTATCACTACTCCCCTGATGGGGTGGGAAGGGTATCTTTACTTCGGCACCAGAGGAGCACGAGTATATGCTTATGATTTACACCGGGGTAAGTTAATTTGGGAAACGGCCGTACTGGGGCCTGTCTACGCTCCTTTCTGGATTACAGGAACGACATTGTACGTAGCCGATATGTCAGGCCATCTTTCCGTCCTGGGGACGGAGAGGGGAGAACTCTTGGAACAGATAGATTTACAGGGCATTCTCACCGCTGGTCCCTTAGGTGATGCCCGCTATCTGTACTTTGCTACTTGGACTGGGGAAGTAGGAACCCTTACCCCCAATCTCTTGGGTATCAGCGGGAAAGTTCGTCGTTGAGCGGTTCAGCACTACCCTCCTGGGGCCATCGAACCTTCCATCATCATATCTTCCATGCCCCCCTCCATGCCCGGCATTTCGGAATAGCCCATGCCGGGCATACCCATACCGGGCATACCCGGGCCCATCATTCCCATACCGGGCATACCCGGGCCCATCATTCCCATGCCGGGCATACCCATACCGGGCATGCCTGCTGCTCCCGGCACGCCCATTTCTGCATAGGGAGGCATGGGCGGGGCTTTTTCCTCCCCCAGGAGGTAGGGATTTTCCTCCAGGAAGGCGTCCAAGAAGGCCAATTGCTTCTTGATGTAGGGCCGCACGGGACGGGCATCCTCTTTGCGCAGGGCTTCCCAGACCCGCTCCAACTCCCGCTGCCACTTAGCTGCGGTTTCCGCCTCTGGGCTGCGGGGGAGCAACCATTTCACCCGCTCAGCATTGTTGATAGCCGTTAGGAGAACTTGTTCCACAAAGTCCAAAGTGATGGAACGCCCATAGGACTTCTGTTCCAGGGCCAGTTCGTTCCAGTAACTGGCGGCGGATTTCCGCAGGTACTCCTGGGCCTTACGAATCCGCTCCGCCAGCCGCTCCTGGGCGGCCCGGGCTTCTTGGGCCCGCGGCGTGTCCGGCTCCAAGTCAATAACCCGTTGGAAGGCTAACTGCGCTTCCCGCACCGGCCCCCGCACGGCCAGCGTCCAGGCCAAAGCCCAGTAGGCGTCCGCATAATCGGGTTGTAGGGCCAAAGCCTGCCGGAACTCGGCTACCGCCCGGTCGAGGAGTCGCTGTGCCTCCGGCTGCTCCGCTTTGCGGGCCCGTTCTTTAAGTTCGAGTCCGCGCAAGTAGTGCTGCTCCGCGGGGGAGACCACGCCTGCTAATACCTCTCCACCATGAAGTTGCTGAATGGCCTTTTGTGCTTCGCGGGCCCGCTGGCTGTCGGGCTCCTTTTCGATGACCGCTAAGAACTCAGCCGTGGCATTCTCCACATCCCCAGCCTCGACGTAACACCAGGCCAGGGCCCAGTGGGCGTCCACATAGCCTTCATCCAAACGCAAAGCCCGCCGAAAATGCTCTATGGCCCGCTCCAACTGGCCCAACCTCTTTTCCGTCATCCCTTGATGGTAGTGCTGGCGTGCATTCCGCGGGGGTAAGTCTTCCAACCGTATTACGAACCTCTCCGCTGATTTCCAAGTCCCTCTCTCGGCCGGGGTAGGAGCGGGAATAGCGGGTTGGGGCGGCTCAATTGCCGGTGCTTCCTCCATTGAGGCTACGCCAGGAGCCTGGGCAACGACTTTGACTGACCACTTGCCGCCCAATAGTTGAGAGCCACGGACGCTCCAGATGGCCTTGTTCCCTTCCGCTTGGGCTCCTTGGGCCTCAATCACCTTTCCTGGGAAGTGCACGGTGTAGGTGAACTGAGCCTTTTCCAACCTCGGTTTGAGTTGCTCTCCCATCCGTGCAAACATCTGCTGCAGCATTTGGCGCATCCCTTGCCCCATCTCCCCGAACATCTCCGGCCCCCGGCCTCCTTGGGGCATGGGCGGCAGTTGGGAAGGAGCCCCCAGGAGCGCGGTTGGCGGTAGGGTGGCCTCTATTTTGCTCGTGCAAGTGATACGACCCTCAGCGCTGGAGAAGGACACGCCTAGAAAGGGGAATTGCTCGAAGGCATCGAGGACCTTCAGATGCTCGAAGGCGAAGGTCACATATGCATGCTCTGTATCTCCCTCCCGCTCAAGCCGAGCCTCGAGGAGTTTCAACCCCGGATGCTGGGCACAGAATTCCTCGGCACCGCGCCGGAATTCTTGCTCATTCGTCCGTTGCCTCAGGGGGCCCAGTTCCGGCAAAATCCAACAATGGACTTTCACCGTGCCAGAGCCATCGGGCTTGATGGTAACTGTCTCCTCGTAATTAATGCAACCGGCGAGGAGCAGGACGAAACTGGATAATAAAACCGGGAAAAAGAGGGCTTTCCTCCCTCGACCTCGTTCTGGGAACATGGCGCTTACCTCCTTAAAATAATCAGGGGCGCACAACTAACCATTATTTTAGGATAACACACATTCGGGAAAAAGTCAAGGATGTGGAAGGGAAATGAAATCTCAACTCTCCACTTACTCCCCCTGTACCTGCCGAAGGACCTTTCGGGCCTGCTCGATGAGCAAGGGGGCACAGCGCGGGTTGACGGACATGCTCTGCTCGTAGGCGTACTTCTCCAGCCCCACGGCCGTCTCCGGCAGCAGATAGCCCAACTCATCCATGGCCAGGCAGAAGAAGAACTTGTATTTGGCGTCCATCAGGGTTTTGATGAGGAAACCCAGCGCCGGGAGAACCTCGCCGGGCATGGTGATGAACACGGCCGGACCGATGCGCAGGGCATACACTTCCGTCGTCACCGCCTCCGGGCCCTCATCCGGTCCCCGCTTGATAACTCCCACCTGCCACAGTTGCTCCAGGCCGGGGTTGTCCAATTCAATTTGGAACACGCGGCGGGCCAGGCGAATGGTGGCCTTCTCGACCGTTTCGGGCTGGGCCAAGGCGGCGTTGACCGCGGCGCCCACGGCCCGTCCGATGCGTTCTGCCTCGGCGAAGGTGTGCTGACCTTCATTGTCCGCCGTGACCATGCCCCCCAGGGGGCCGTTGAAGAATACGGCCACGCCCCCCTGCGCCTGTTCGACCTCCGCGCACAAGTAGCCCACGAAATCGGAGGTGATGAGCCGGTTGTCCGTCCACAGGACTTCGGGATGGCAGGTCCAGTTCACCAGCGTGCCCAGCACCTTCCCCTCCGGAGTGACGGCCTGCATGATGGCGACCTCGCGGTCAATGATGTCTACGTCGTTGACGTTAATGCTCGTTTTGGGTGGGGACTCGGTGCGGGCAAAGCGCAGCACGGCAGGGGTCAGGTTGGCTACGGCCTCATTGATGGCCGCCGCCGCCTGTTCCTTGACATAGGCCAAATATTGGGGGTCCACCCCGCTTTCGGTGTGCGAAGGTCCCCACAGGCCCAGCGTATCCGGCCCCGAATGCAGGTGAGTACAGGCAATAATCACGTTCTCCGGCGGAAGGCCCCGCACCCGCGACCGCAGGTCCAGGCAGTCGTGGTGGAACAGGCCGATGAGGTCTAAACACGCCAGCGCAATGGTGGTCGTACCGTCGCTGAGGGCCATCACTCGGCAGTAGATGTCGTCGTGGACGCCTTCCGCCCTTCGCTGGTCTTCGGGGTCCCCCAGACCCGCCAGCCATTGACCAGGAGCCTGGGGGGTAATGGGCCGCTTGGCAAATCCCGCCCGCAACGGCCCGCCATAGACGCGAGGTAAAGTGAGCCCCCAGCCTAAAATTGCTCCTATCAGGAATATTGCCCAAACACGATGGAAGTTCCCCTGGAACATTTGTGAACCCTCCCGCACATTTTCGGTACTGTCAAGCACTTCCCCTGGAAACCGTTCCGCAGGATTTACCCCAATGGGACATAGTCCCATTGGGTACCTGCTTCCTGCTTCAACGACCGGCTGCTCGTAGACCGACCGCTTTTTGCCTGACCG
>DTZQ01000486.1 GCA_012961305.1 Armatimonadota bacterium
AGCCGCCTCAGGGACGGAACTGTGGGTTTGTTCCGCGGTACCACCCTGCTTGGAGCCAGGGGCTCCCACTCTTTTTCGGGACACGCCCGGGCCGGGCGGAATCCCTATCCCCGCTAACGGGGGGAAACCGGCCCAGCCTACTGACCTCTCCCCGCGAGGGCGTGGAAGCCGGCTCTGACCCTCCGCTATTTGTCCGGCTCTCGGGAGGCAAAGCAATTTGAGGTTTGAGATTTCAGATTTCAAATTGGGTCCGCGTTGCCTCGCAGCGAGCCTCGGAGAGGCGTTCAGCCTGCGGCTCAGGAGGGAACTTCAGCGGGGTCGGCTGCAAGGAGGCTTCCAGTCCTCGACCTCCTCTCCCTGGCCAGCGTCTCACCCGCCTACTCGCTCCGTCATCGCCTTTGGGTTAATCTATTTTGGTTTGTTGCCTTCGCTGGCGGACGGCCTCATAGAGCAGTATGGCAGCGGCTACCGCGGAATTGAGCGCTTCAGCCGTCGGGACCATGGGAATGCGCACTCGTTCGTCAGCCGCCGCCAACATTTCGGCACTCAGTCCGTAGGCTTCATTGCCCACCACAATGGCCACTGGCCCCCGCAACGAAAGGTGAAAACAGTCCACCTCTGCCCGGGAAGTAGCCGCCAGTATGCGTACCCTTTGCTGGCCCGCCCAGGCGCAGAACTTGTCTACTGCTACCGAAGTCACTATGGGCACTCGAAACGTCGCTCCAGCGGCGGCTCGCAGCACTTTGGGGTTGTACACATCTACGGGTTGGCCCAACAGTATCACCGCTTCTGCTCCGGCCGCGTGCGCCGTGCGCACCAATGTACCTAAGTTTCCCGGGTCGCGTAAGTCCTCGGCAACCGCAAGTAAGGGCTCTGCCGAGAGGAGCAAATCCTCCAGGCCGACCGTCTGCTGGTTTACCACGGCCAATATTCCCGGCGGTGTCTCCATGGCCGTCACTTTGGGCAGCAAAGGTTCCGCCAACTCCCAGCAGGTAATTCCACGTCCTTCCAGTTGCCTCAAAAGGGCAGCTATTTCCTCCTGTTGGGCGGCGGTCGGGGTGTACAACACGAAGTCAAAGGCGGCCTGGGCGGCCAAGGCGGCTTTTAGCAGGCGCACTCCTTCGAGCACGGCTTGCTTGTACTTACTTCGTCCCCGCCGGGTATGCAGGGCACGCACCCGTTTCACATGCGGATTATGAGCACTGGTAATCAAAGGTAGGCTTTGGCCCTCTCCACAATTTGTGCAAAAGCCTCTCGGTCACGCACGGCCAAATCCGCCAGCATCTTGCGGTCCAAGGCTATCCCCGCCTTATGCAGGCCGTTCATAAAGGTACTGTAAGACAGCCCGTGCTGGCGGGCGGCGGCATTGATGCGCAAAATCCACAGGCGGCGAAAATCGCGCTTGCGGCGGCGGCGGTCCCGGTAGGCATACTGCCCCGACTTCATTACCGCCTGCTTGGCAATGCGATATTGTTTGCTTTTGGCACCGTAGTAGCCCTTCGCCTGTTTAAGGATTTTCTTGCGGCGGCGAACGTGAACCTTGCCTCGCTTAACTCGCGCCATTGGTTATCTCCTTCCCCTTACCCACCCAACTGCCGGGTAATGGCCTGCCGGTCGCAACCGCTTACCCTCACCTCCTTGGCCAAATGCCGTTTGCGTCTGCTGGTTTTCTTCCGCAACAAGTGGCTGCGGCCTGCTCGACGGCGCATCAATTTCCCCGTTCCGGTAACTTTGAACCGTTTGGCCACAGACTTCCTGGTTTTCATCTTCCGGGCCATACTTATCTCCCCTTAGAAAGCGCGTGACCTCCTCCCACCCCTGAAGGGGGTGGGCTTCCCCTTTCACCGAGGGAAACTTACGCAGATGTAGGGGTTGCTCCCCA
>DTZQ01000487.1 GCA_012961305.1 Armatimonadota bacterium
ATGTTGAAGCGGCTCCGGTGCAAACTTTCACCCGCCAGGTGGGCATCCCCTTCGCGGGAATAGCAACTTTCCCCTCTCTCAATCAGACCATTACCCCGCGGCAGCCAGTTCACTATCTCATCGTGTACGATTTCAGCCCGGCCGCCAATGCCGCCCACTTGGTGCAGGTGCAATTGGGTGACGGCACCCCAGAAAGTGCTTACCAATTCATCAACCTGGCCGGGGATGACCTGGTCGAACTGAGTCCCAACCCCCTCACCAGCAGCGAAGTGGACATCGTCGGCAACACCCTCCGGATGGAAGGGCAGTCCCTCACCACAGCCCGAATAGCCGTGGGGGCCGCTCAGGTGCCTATGCTGCGACTGCGCTTCACCGCTTCTCAGGGAACGGTCATCCTGCGAGGGTTGCGCATCCGGGAAGCCGGAACCGCTCCGGCCGACCAAGCCGTGGTCCGGGTGCGCCTCTTCGACGACGCTAACTTGAACGACGAAATTGACGCCGCCGAAGAGCAACAAGAACTAACCGCCGGGCTGAACGTGCGCTTTACCCCAGAGGGAGTAGCGGAAATCCAGGGCCTAACTTATACTGTGACGGCCGGCCAACCCCGGCAGTTGATAATCGCCTACGACCTGAGTGAAAATGCGCCGGTGGGGGAGAGTTTACAAACCTCCCTGGCGCCGGAGGATGTAGACTTAGCCGCGCCGGACAGCATCGCGTCGGGGACCCTGCTCCAAACCTCCGAGGCGGCGGTCATTGGGCGGGTGCTGAACATCACCGCTGAAGACCCCGAGCCTTGGCCGGAAACTGCAGCCCAAAATGAGTCTGTACACTTGGGTTCGTTGGTGCTCACCCCAGGGCCGGGTACTACCCCCATCGTGTTGCGGGAACTGCGGCTGTTGTTGACCGGCACGGCCCGGGACCCGGACCTAACCCGCATTCGGCTGCTGCGGGAAATGCCCGACGGTACGCGGGTGGAAATTGGCTCCGCTACCTTCAACGCCAAACGGGCTACCTTCAGCCTGGCGGCGAACAACGTTATCACCGCGCCGACGCGTCTGCGCTTGGTAGTGGACGTGGCTCCCGATGCCCGGGCCGGACGAACCTTGGCGGTGACCCTGCCTGGGGCGACAGCCGTGGCCGTAGATGACCCGCAGTTCGTGGCCCTTCCGGGCAGCCTAACTCTGCCCTCCAAACTGCTGGTCTTGGTGGGCAATACGCTGGTAGTGCGGACCAACCTCTTTGAAGGGGTGGCTACGGACATTACGGGCAACGTCCTTACCGATGAGAATGCCCTCTTCTCCCCCCAACCCAACCAACTGGCCGGACAGCAATTGACCTTCCACAGCGGGGCGGAAGCAGGGGTTACCTATACTGTGCTGAGCAACACAGATACGGCTCTGGTGGTGGACCGACCGTTCAATGGTGCCGCGGCTGGCGATGGGTACACGGTTACCCTCCCCCCAGTTCGGGCCCCGACCCACGTGCCTCAGGGTACTAAAGGGGTGGTCATGCAGCGGCTCGTTCTCAGCACTCCAGTGGGCGAGGTGCCCCTGCGCAGCATTAGGATAGACCGGCTGGACCTTCACGACCCCGAGGTCATCGCTCCCTCTGATGTGGATGTGGCGGCGGTGAAACTGTACACCCGTTGGCACGATACCAACGGCAACGGGCGAGTTGACCTGCTGGACGGCGATGTCAATGGCAATGGACGCTTTGACCCCGGCGAGGAAGGGCCCATTCTGCTGGCTTCGGGAGCCTTTTCCTCCGGTTCTGTGACCCTACGGGGACTGGCCCTCAACCTCCAGGCTGGTACAGCCCGCACGGTCTACCTGGTCTTCGACATCGCGGAGGCAGCCACTTTGGATGTGGAGGTGGGGGCATATCTGGCCAACGCCAGTTACTTCCGCGTGGACGTACCCAACGAGGTGGCAACTGCAGACCCGTTAACCGACACTTCTCTGTTCCCCATCGCTTCTTCCCCTCCCTCGCGGGTGGATGGCAACCGCCTGCAGGTGCGAGCCATTGACCTGGGCCCGCCGGCAGAGGTTCCTCAGGGCACGCTTGGGTTGCGGCTATTAGCCTTGGAATTGAGCGTGGACAGCGGCACCGTAGTGGTCAATGCTGTTCGGGTGGAGGAAAGTGGCAGCGGGCTGGCGGAGCGGAATGTGGCGGCCTTCCGGCTGCTGGAATGGACGGACTTGGGTACGCCGGAGGTGATTGACCCTACGGACCCGCTCACCCAGATTGGCCAGACCACCTTCACTGGCGAGGAGGCGACTCTGGCGCGGTTGAACTTAGTGGTGCGGGAAGGACGGCCCCGCAAGTTGGTGCTGGTGTATGACCTGCGGGCGGATGCGGTGCCCGGCGAGACCGTGGCTGTACGCCTGCCCAACAACAGTTACTTGTCGGTCAGCAGTCCCGATTTGGTGGAACCCTTTGCTGAGCCCTTGGCTTCACCGGAAGTGAGCATCCAAGCGGCTCCGGGCACCCTAAACGTTACGGGAAGCAATGCCGCGCCTTCAGCCGTAGTGCAGGGACAAACGGCCGTTCCCTTCCAGATTTTGGAACTGCAGGCTACCAGCACCGAGGTAGAACTGACCGGCCTGAGGGTGGAGGAGTTCGGCACCGGTTTGGCGGTGGAAACGGTGGCCCAGGTGAGCCTCTTCCGCTTTGGGGACGACAATGCCAATGGGCAGGTAGACCAAGGGGAACTGCGGCTGCCCGCACTGGCCAAGGCCACTTTCTCCGCTCGGGAGGAAACAACCACGTTGCGCGGGTTCAACTTGGTCATTGCGCCGGGAGTGCCACAGTACTTGGTGGTGGCTGCGGACATCGCCCCTACGGCTCCTGAAGGGGTTACGGTGGGCCTGCGGGTGCCCAACAAAGAAGCGGTTACCGTGACCCCGCCCAGTACGGTCAACCAGTTGGTGGAACTCTCCCCCGTGTTGCCGGCCACCATTCGCCGCAGTGCCTTTACCCTTACCGTAGAGGGGGTCTCCCGCGCGCCGGTGAATGTCACTCCCGGCCAGAGCGGGGCGGTGTTCATGGAACTGACCTTCACCGCCAGCGCGGGCACTATCGTTGTGGACGGCCTCACGGTGGAGAAAATCGGCACGGCGGATGATGCCGACATTGTGGCGGTGCGTCTGTTCCACGATACCAATGGAAACGGAGTGTTCGACCCGGGTAACGATGGCCAAATTGGCACCAGTTCCCTCTTTGAAGGCGGCCTGGCGGTCTTCGACCATCTGGCCTTCCGGGTGCCGCACGCGGAGCCACGGACGATATTTATCACTTTGGACTTTAGCCGCCAGGCCACTTTGGCGGCTACGGTGGGGGTGCAAATCTCCAGCCCCGCGGCCGTTACCGTGCGGGCTCCAGACCGGGTGAGTCCGGCTAACTTCCCCCTGCTCTCCGATACGGCCTCCATTCGCCTGGCCCCGCTCATTTTGGGCACCAGTCTGGTTCCCAATGAAGTACCCCAGGGGGCGAAAGACGTGCCCTTCCTGCGAGTTACGGCTACGGTGACCACTGGATTGGTGGACATTGAAGCGATTACCATCACTCAGACGGGTAGGGCGCGGGATGCGGACATTGAAACTGTGGGACTGTTTGCCGACAGCAACTTGGATGGGAGGTTTGAACCGGGGGTGGACGTTCGGTTGGGCGAACCGATGGTCTTCACCAGCGGAAGGGCCACGTTCCGCTTCCGGACACCTTTGTCCCTCTCCCCTACCCAGTCGTTGGTCTTCTTCGTGGTGCTGGACCTGGCCAATGAAGCAGTGGTAGGTCGAACGGTAGGAGTGGGATTGGCCGACCGCACGGCCTTTACCCTGACCCGGCCGGAGGAGACCTTCCTCACCGGCAATTTCCCGGTGAGTTCGGAACTCAGCCGCCTGCGGGGCAACTTGGTGACGGTTGCCGGTGCCAGCATCATCCCCAGGGTAGTCATCGCCGGGCAAACGAACGTACCCTTTGAATCCTTGGTCTTCAGCCTTGAGGCGGGAACGGCGGTTTTGGAGACTTTGACGGTCCGGCGCACGGGCGGGACTGACGACCGGGATGTAAGCGGACTGCAACTTTATCGGGACCAAGACCAGAATGGACGATTGGACTTGGCAGTAGATACCCCGGTGGGTCGGCGGCAGGGCTTGGCCGGCGGCCGGGCCACTTTCACCCAACTGGGGTTGACCCTGAGGGCCCAGGAACCAGTGTACATCCTGCTGGTCGCAGACATCTCTGCCCTTACCCCAGTGGGACGGAAGATTGGTTTCCAGTTGGAAGCGGCTGAAGATGTAGGGGTGGCCCAGCCGGACGAAGTGGCCAAGGTAAACTTCCCCATAGTCTCCGGGGAAGTGACGGTGGGAGGAGGCTTAGTGGTCAGTGGGGTGAGCCTGGCTCCAACCACGGTGACGGCGGGCAGCCGCAACCAAGCACTGCTGCTGCTGACCTTCACTGCTTCGGGCGGGACCGTGACCCTTACCGGTTTGTCCTTCACCCTGAGCGGCACGCTGACGGACGAGGAAATCGCTCAGGTGAGCCTGTTCCGCGACGACAACCGCAATTCCCTCTTGGAACCAGAGATAGACCTTCCCGTGGGACAGCCCAAAACTCCCACGGCCGGCAGAGTGGCCTTTACCGGCCTCAGCGAGGCGATAACCCCTGGCGGGCCGCCGCTGCGCATCATCGTGGCCGTGGACCTCTCGCCTACGGCCACCGAGGGCCGTACCTTAAGCCTGATTTTGCCCAACCCGGCGGCGGTGAGCACGGCCGGCTTGGATGCGGTGAGTGAGGCCAATTTCCCCCTGGCCTCTACTCCCTTCACGGTTTCAGGCACGCAAGTTACCGTCAGCGCCGAGGACTTGGCCCCAGTTAGTGCGGTGCCGGGAGAGCGCAATGTGGCCCTACTGCGCTTGCGCCTGACCAGCGGGGGAGGGGCGGTGGAACTACGGGGGCTGAATCTGGAGCGGTTGGGAGAGGGTGTGGATGCCGATGTAGCCCAGGTGCGTCTGCACGTGGACGCAGATGCAGATGAGGAGTTCGACCCGGAAGTGGACACTACTTTGGCGGCCACGCGGTTCCTCAGTGGGGTGGCCCGGTTTGAAAACTTGGGGGTTCCCATTCCGGTGGAGGGTCTAACCCTCTTTGTAGTGGTAGACGTGGCCGCTGATGCCCCGCTGGGAGCCAGCATTGGAGTAGCCGTGCCCAATCCGGCCGCAGTGGTCGTTTCCGAACCGGCTACCGTGTTGCCGGTGAACTTCCCCCTGCGGTCGAGCCTTACGGGGGTCCTTATCAGGGTGCGCATCGTTCTGCCGCCGGGATTGAACATGGTTTCCGTGCCCATTGAGCCGGCCGACCGAGGGGCACATGAGGTCTTCGGCCTCCGGCCGGGCGAACTGCACATTGCTCGCTGGGACCCGCAGCGGCAGAATTACCGCACCGACCCCAATGACCCCTTCGTAGGCCAGATTCGCGCCGGGCGGGGCTACTAGCTCTATGTCCCCGTAGGGGGAACGCAAGAGGTAGCCGGAGTGCCCGTAAGCACAGAGACTCTGCTGGTGGAGAACGAGGAGGTCGAATTCTTCTCCGTGCCGCTACAGCCGGGATGGAACCAAATTGGGCATCCCTTCCCCTTCGCCGTAGAGTGGGGTAAAGTGCGGGTGCGGGCGCAGGGCCAGGTTTCTTCCCTCTCGGAAGCAGCCCAGAACGGTAGGGTGAGCGACTTTGCCTGGACCTTCCGGGGTGGCGGCCCCTACACCATGATTCATCCCACGGTGCTTAACGCGGGGCGGCTGTTGGAGCCAGGCTTCGGCTATTTCGTCTATGCTTATGAAGAAGTTGAACTCCTCATTCCCGCAGAGCCAGTGGCAGTGGAAGAGGGGACTGAAGGCCGAAATCCCTTGTCTCCCAAGGGGGAGAACTGGCAGGTCCAACTAATAGCCAGCGTCAACGGGCGGGTGGAGGTGAGCATATTCGGATGCTCCTCCCAAATGACCCTGGCTCCCAACCCACCCTCAGCCCCAGGAGAGGTGGTGGACCTCTACTTCACCGAGCCCGGACGGGAAGCCGAGGAAGCGAAAGGCACCAGGTTCTCAGGTGGGCGTTGGGCCGTGGACTTACGGC
The DNA here is from genome assembly GCA_012961305.1 of Armatimonadota bacterium. GTDB lineage: Bacteria > Armatimonadota > UBA10988 > UBA10988 > DTZQ01 > DTZQ01. The sequence continues at coordinate 6,124 of DTZQ01000487.1, forward strand.
GACCTTCGGGCCGGTTAGTATGGGAGTTTGCCCTGGAGGCACCAGCGGGGGCAGAGGTGACCTTGACTTGGCCGGGATTGAGCCGGGCTCTGCCTGCGGGGTATCAAGCGGTGTTAAGGGATTGGGCCAGTGGCCAGCAGCGGAGTTTGCACACCCAGTCTAATTATCGCTTCCGGGCAGGGAAAGGGCCCCGGCCTTTCACTTTGACCGTGGAGCGGGTGGCAAATACACCCCTACAAATCACCAGCGTATTGATACGCTCTTCCCGGGCCGGTTTGGCCCTCACCTACAGTCTATCGGTGCCCGCCGAGGTGACGGTCACGGTGACCGGATTGAACGGTCAAGTGGTGCGGATAGTAGAGCAAAGGACTGCTCGTACCGCTGGGTTGCACACTACCCTGTGGGACTTGCGAGACGAACGGGGCGCGCCC